>DAORNX010000261.1:0-4226 GCA_035441225.1 Caulobacter sp. | reverse complement strand
CTAGAGTCTGCTCAGGGAATCAGCCCTTGACAGAACGAGGTAGACACATGCCCTGCGCAAGCATCATCCTTTGCGGCAAGAAGCCCGACCCAGCCACCATTGCCGCCCTGCACCAGGAAATGGCGACTATCATCGAACGCGACCTGGAGGCGACCAAGGCCCTGATCGCCGTTCGCATCGTGCATGACCAACCCGGCACCTGGTCGGTTGCCGGCAAGCCGCCCGATGCGGCCGTCGAAGGCACCGGCGCCTACATCGACATCCACGTCGCCGAGGATGCCGTCGATGAAGCCAGGATGGCGGCCGCCATGAAGGCCATCCAGGAATGCACCACCACGCTGCTCGGCAAGAACGTCCTGCCGCCCTACGTGGTGTTCACCCGCGTGCCCATCGCGGCCTGGGGCTTCAAGGGCAAGTCCATCCAGCAGATCCGCGCGGCGATGGCGGCCTGATCGACTCCCCGGCCAGCCAGACGCCTCCGCTGGCCGGCACGCCCACTCTCCAGAATCCGCCCATGCGCCCTGCCTTCCTGCGCCGCCTCACCGGCAACGACGCCCTCGCCGGCATCGCGGCCGGCCTGGCCGTCGCCGTCATCACCGCCATCTGGTCGGTCGCCACCCGCTTCGCGGTCACCACCTCGCTGCCGCCGCACGACGTCACGCTCATCCGCTTCTCGGTGGCCGCCTTCTTCCTGTGGCCGGTCTTTCTCGGCAGCCTGCGCCGCTACCGGCAGACGCGGCCCGCCGCCCTCCTGCTCATGCTCGGCGGCGCCGGCGTGCCCTTCATGTGGACCGCCGCCACCGGCCTGACCTGCGCTCCGGTCACCCACATCGCCACGCTGATGATCGTCATGATGCCGATCTTCGTGACCCTCATTTCCTGGCTGGTCTTCCGCGAAACACTGGCCGGACGGCAGCTGGCCGGGGTCGCCACCGTCGTGGCCGGTGTCGTGCTGATCTCCGGCAGTTCCCTCTTCCTCAACCGGCAGGCCGGCGAATGGGTCGGCGACCTGATGTTCCTCGGCGCAAGCTGCCTGTTCGCCACCTTCACCGTCACCCAGCGCCGCTCAGGCCTCACCCCCTGGCAGGCCACCGCGCTGGTCAATGTCGGCTCGACCATTCTATTCCTGCCCGTCCATCTGGCGTTGCCGAACTCGGGCATCCCCAACGCCAGCCTGCAGGAACTCGCCATCCAGGCCCTCGCCCAGGGCATCGGCATGGCCCTGCTCGGCCTCTATTTCTACACCGTCGCCGTCGGCCGCCTCGGCGCGCAGCGTGCAGCCATCTTCCTGGCGCTGGTGCCACCCTTCTCCACCGTCCTCGGCATGGTCTTTCTCGACGAGCAGCCTTCGGCGATCGCCCTGGGCGGCATCGTTCTGGTCATGGTCGGCGTCTTCGCCGTGGTCTTCTGTGCCCGGCAGAACGGCAATGGCATGGTAGAGTCTGCGCTCCAGCGGCGACACGGATGACCCTCATGGACCCCCACGGATACGGCAGCAACAACCAGCGCATTCCCCCGATCACCGGCCTGATGGCCTTCGAATCGGTGGCCCGCAACGGCAGCTTCTCCAAGGCCGCCGACGAACTGTCGATCACCCAGAGCGCCGTCAGCCACCGCATCAGCCAGCTCGAATCCCTGCTCGGCGCCTCGCTGCTCATCCGCATCGGCCACTCGGTCAGCCTGGCACCCGCCGGCAAGGAACTGCTGCCCTACGTCCGCGAAGGGCTGGGCTGCCTGCGCGACGGGCTGGCGAAAATTTCCACCGAGGGCAAGCCCAGCCTCAAGCTCAGCCTCGCCCCCGCCGTCGCCGCCAACTGGCTGATCCAGCGCCTGTCCGGCTTCCCCCGCAAGCATCCGGACATCAACCTGGAAATCAACGTCACGTCCAAAAACATCAATCTGCGCTCCGGCGAGGCCGATGTCGCGATCCGCTGCGGTGACGGGCGCTGGGACGGCCTCGACGCCATCGAACTGATCCCGCTGAACGCAGTCGCCGTATGCAGCCCGGCCTACAAAAAGGCGCACCCGTGGCTGCGGCGCCTCGAAGACCTCGAACGCGCCACGTTGCTGCGCCACAACTTCATCTCCTGGAAGGACTGGTTCGCCCGGCTCGGCACCGAGGTCAAGCTCCCCGCCTCCGGCCTGTCGTTCAGCGAAGTCTCGCTGCTCATCACCGCCGCCGAATGCTCGCAGGGCGTTGCCCTCGTTTTCGACGCCCTCGTCGAGCGCCATATCCAGGACGGCACACTCGTCCAGGCCGTGCCGCAAAGCCTCGTCTCGGAACGCTCCTACTACATCATCACGCCCACCGGCGCCCCGCGTAGCGACGCGCTGCAAGCCTTCATCGACTGGCTGCTCACCCTGAAGCCGGAACCCGCCGCACGCTGACACCCGGCCGGGCCATGAAGGATTTCGATCCGGCCCATGAGCAAGTCGCATCGCCGTGATTTTCCACGCCCCTATGATGGCCTGACCAATGCACACATCGCGAGGTGGAAAAATGGAAACGCTCGGCTTCATCGGCACCGGCGTCATGGGCTTTCCCATGGCGCGCAATCTGGCCCGGCACTTCGGGCAACTCGTCGTCTGGAATCGCTCGCCCGGGAAATCGGCGGCGCTCGTCCCGTTTGGCGCGCAGGTCGCGGCCAGCCCCGGCGAACTCCTTGATCGCTGCCGCATCGTGATCATGATGCTGGCGACCGAAGACGCCATCGACGACGTCCTGCGCCAGGCCGGCGCCGACCTCCCCGGCTCGCTGAGCGGCCGCATCGTGGTGCACATGGGTACGACGTCGCCGGCCTATTCCGCCGCACTGAACGAACGCATCCGCCCCGCCGGCGGCCAGTATGTCGAGGCGCCCGTCTCCGGCTCCCGCCTGCCCGCCGAAAACGGCGAGCTGGTCGGCATGCTGGCCGGCGACCCCGACGCCGTGGCCGAGGTGCGCCCGTGGCTCGCCCCGGTGTGCAAGGAAACCTTCGTCTGCGGCCCGGTGCCGTCGGCGCTGCAGATGAAGCTGGCGGTCAATCTCTTCCTGATCACCCTGGTCAGCGGTCTTGTCGAGTCGCACCACTTCGCTCGCGAAATCGGCCTCGACACCGCGCTGCACCGTGCCATCCTCGATGCCGGCCCGATGGCCAGCGCGGTGTCGAAAATGAAGCTGGAAAAGCTCGTCGCCGACGATTTCTCAGTGCAGGCCTCGATTGCCGACGTGCAGAAGAACAGCCGCCTCGTCGCCGAGGAAGCCCGGCGCGGCGGCATCGTCAGCCCGCTGATCGAGGAATGCTACCGGCTGTTCAGCGAAACCCTGGCCGGCGGCCACGGCGGGCTGGACATGATCGGCGTGCTGCGCGCCATCGAGGGGCGCAAGCGCTGAACGAATTCCGTCATCCGCCATCCTTTCCCGAGGCCCCCATGTTCGTACTCGTCCACGTTTCCAGCTCCGTTCCCGACCTCGACCAGGCGAGTCCCTTCTACGATGCGGTGATGGCCGCGCTGGGCGTCGCGCAGTTTTACGACCGCCCGGATGCCATCGGCTACGGCGTCCGCTACGACAGCATCGAGGATTTCCACAGCTGCCTGGCGATCCATGCCTCGGCCAACGCCAATGTCGACGACAAGCGCCACTGGTGCTTCAAGGCCACCACCCGCCAACAGCTCATCGAATTCCACCGCGCCGGGCTGGCCGACTGCGGCCGCGACAACGGCGCGCCCGCCCTGCGCCACTACCACCCCACCTACTTCGGCGCCTTCCTCCACGACCCGTTTGGCAACCGCATCGAAGCGGTCGGCTATCGGGCAGAATTAAACCTCCCCCAACCCAGCAAAGGAAAAGAAGCATGCGACACCACCTGTTCGCCGTTTGCGCCGCCACGCTGCTGAGCACCGCGTACGCCGCCGAGCCATTCGCGCTCAAGAGCACCGACTTCGCCCACAAGGGCAAGCTGAGCGACAAGCACGTCTTCGCCGGCTTTGGCTGCACCGGCGGCAACACCTCACCGTCCCTTGCCTGGAGCAACCCGCCGGCCGGCACCAGGAGCTTCGCGCTGATGGTGCATGACCCCGACGCCCCGACCGGCGGCAGCGGCTGGTGGCACTGGGTGGTCCTCGACATCCCCGCCACCGCCCGGCAACTGCCCGCCGGTGCCGGCAAGGCCGATGGCTCGGCGCTGCCGGCCGGTGCCAGCCAGTGGAAGACCGACTTCGGCGGCCCCGGCTGGGGCGGCCCC
>DAORNX010000260.1:0-4234 GCA_035441225.1 Caulobacter sp. | reverse complement strand
GCCCGGCGGTCAGCAGCACGCCCCCGGACTCGGTGAACTTGACCGCGTTGCCGGCGAAGTTGAGCAGCACCTGGCGCAGCCGGCCCTCGTCGGCCATCACCGGCGGCAGGGCGCCGTCACAGGCCCAGGCGATCTCGATCCCCTTCTCGTGGGCCCGCGGGCTCATCAGCTCGGCGACCTGCCGCAGCAGGGCGGCGATGTCGGTCGGCGCGGGATGCAGCTCGATCTTGCCGGCCCCCAGCCGGGCCAGGTCGAGCACATCGTTGACCAGGGCCAGCAGGTGGTCGCCGCTCTCGCGCAGGGCGGCGACATAGGATTTCTGCTCGGCGGTGAGCCGGGTGCCGTCGAGCAGCCGCGCCATGCCCAGCACGCCGTTCAGCGGCGTGCGGAACTCGTGGCTCAGGGTGGCCAGCTGCTCAGGCGTGATGGCGCGGTTGTCCGGCATGGGCGCCAGACTAGCCGGCGCGGCTTAACGGGCGGTCAAGCGGCGGACTTCGGCGTCCGGGCGAGGAAGACCAGGAACAGGGCGGCGAAGGCCAGGTCGCCGAGCGACAGCATGAAGGCGCTGCTGGCCAGGGCCGCCGCGCCGCCGCTGAGCCAGACCAGCAGGGGGATCGGCGCCTTGCCGAGCACGCCCAGCCAGAGAATCGGCCGGTTGGCGGCGGGGTCACGGGCGACCATACCGTAGCCGATCCCCAGCACCACGATCAGCAGCGAGGCCAGCCGGGTCATCAGCAGGTCATCGGGGACCGGCTGACCCAGTTGGGCCAGCATCGCCTCCGGCGCCAGCAGCATCGGCAGGCCGACGGCGAAGTTGAACAGCGCCGCGACCATGAACACCAGCTTCCAGATCCGCATGGCCCTAGCCCCCGCTGAGCGCGCCGAAAATCAGCAACTCGTCACTTTCGCCAAGAGGGTCGCGGATGTCGAGCGTGCGCTCGGAGCCGACGAACAGCCGCATGTGCGGCCGCACCCGGTCCTGCTCGTCGATGACCCTGAAGCGGATGCCGGGAAACCGGCTGTCGAGCGCCCGCAGCACCGCCTCGACCGTGGCGCCGGGAGCCTCCACCAGGGACAGGCCACCCGAATAGGACTGCAGCTGCGAGGGGATGAAGACCCGGGCCATCAGAGCGGCGCCGCGACCACCGAATAGATTTCCGGCAGATGGCGGGCGATGCAGCGCCAGTCGCCGCCCTCGTTGATACTGGCCCACAGCTCGCCATTGGTCGCGCCCAGATACAGGCCCAGCGGATCGGCGCGGTCGGCGCAGAAGGCCTGGCGCTTGACGGTGAACCAGCCCTGCTCGCGCGGGAATCCTCGGTCCTGCCGCTCCCAGCTCGCTCCGGCGTCGCGGGTGCGGTAGACGGCGGGCCGCCCGCCCGGACTCGTGCGCGGCCAGACCTCGGTGCCGTCCATCGGGAACACCCAGGCCGTGTCTGCGTCGCGCGGGTGCGGGGTGATGGTGAAGCCGATGTCGCCGATCCCGGCCGGCATGGCCTTGCCGATCCGCTCCCAGGTCTCCGATGGCCGGTCGAGGCGGTAGACGCCGCAGTGGTTCTGCTGCCAGAGCCTGTCGGGCATGGTCGGGGCCAGGGCGATGTAGTGGGCGTCCTGGCCGTACTCCGGATATGGATCGGGGAAGAAGTTCGCCTCCACGTTCCTGTTCAGCGGCGTCCAGGAGCCACCGCGGTCGAGGCTCTCGAACACCCCGCCGGTCGAGGTGGCGATGTACATGTGGGCCGGGTCGCGCGGGTCGATGACGATCTGGTTGAGCAGGGCCCCGTCGGGCGTGCCGCCGTCCGCGGGACACCATTTCCAGTACATCGGGTGATCGTTGAAGCCGGAAACACCCTCCCAGCTGTCGCCGTTGTCGCGGCTGACGAACAGGCCGGGCGGCGAGGTCCCGGCCCACCAGACGCCGGGCTCGTCGGCATGGCCCGGCTCGACCCAGAAGCTGTGGTCGACGGCCCTTGCCGGTTCGCCGTCGGCGGACTTCGGGAAGGCCGGCGGGCGCGAGGCTTCCGTCCAGCTCGCGCCGCCGTCGGTGGAGCGGAAGATCGTCGGGCCGAGGTGGCCGGTCCTGGCCGCCATCAACAGCGTTCGGCCGTCACGCGGATCGAGCACCAGATGGTTGACGATGTTGCCGAGGAAATGCGGCCCGTCGACCGTCCAGGTCTCCCGGGCGGCGTCGCTGCGGTAGATCCAGGCGCCCTTGCGCGTGCCGACGAGAAGCTGAACCGCGGTGGACATGGCGTCCCTCCAACTCCGCCTGCCTGCAGCGACCCGATGACAGGGGCCCCTGAAGGTCTTGATGGAATGGTTCGCTCCGGTCGGGCCCCTGGTCAAGGACGGCCCGTCCAGGGCCCGCCGCTGCGCGGCCGCCGAAGGCGGTCCTTGGGCAAGGTTCCGCCGGAGCCAAAATGCTCATCAAGACATCAAGGCCGGTCCGCCACCCGTGAGGCCGTCCGCTGCCGGGCCCCTACCCCTGCGCGTCGAAGAAGGCGTCCGGGCCCTCCACCTCGACCAGCCGGCCCTTGCGGATCTCGAGGAAGCGGGTCGCGGCCGTGCGGGTGAAGTAGCGGTCGTGGGACACGAACAGGCAGGACACCCCCGCCTCTTCCAGCTCCGCTTCCAGCGCCTCCTGGCCCTCGATGTCGAGATGGTTGGTCGGTTCGTCGAGCAGGTAGAGGTTGGGCCGCTCGAGCTTCAGCCGCAGGAACATCAGCCGCGACCGCTCGCCATGACTGAGGAGGGCGATCGGGTCGCCGATGCGCACGAACGGAAAGCCGGCCTGGGCCAGCAGCCGCACAGCCTCCTTCTCCGTCGCGTCGGGGGCGCCCGCGACGTAGTCCAGCAGACTCGATCCCAATGGCAGACCTCGCATCGCCTGGTCGAAGTACGCCAGCCGGGTCGCGGGGTTGAAGCGCACGGCGGCCTGGCCGTCATAGTGTTCGAGCTCGGGATCGAAGGCCGCAGCCAGCGCCGTCAGCAGCGTCGACTTGCCCGCCCCGTTGGCCCCCAGGATGGCGATGCGGTCGCCGGCCGCGACGGTCAGCCGGTCGATGGTCAGCAGGGTGCGGCCGGCGTCGGGCGTCTTCACCATCAGGCCCGTCAGCCGCAGCGCGACCTTTGCCTCGATCTCGCCATCGGACAGTTCCAGCCGCCGGTCACGGGCGACGAAGGTCTGGGTGCGGTCCGCCTCCAGCCTGGCGATGCGCGTCTCGATCGCCGCCTTGCGCTTGTTCAGCTCGGGGTTCTTGACCGCCCAGACCTTGTACCGGGCCGCCGCCGCCTCCAGCCGTTTGACCTCCTTCTCCTCCAGCCTGCGGTGGGCGGCCGCCGCCGCGTCGCGGCGCAGCAACTCTTCGCGGGCCACCGAAAAGCGCGACTTGAAGGCGTGCATGCCGTCGGACCGCAAGAACAGCGTGCGGTCGGTGACGCGGTCGAGGAACGCGCGGTCGTGGCTGACGATCAGCATCGGCAGCGCGAAGGACTCCGTCAGCCATCGCTCGAGGATGCCGATGTTGGCCAGGTCCAGGTGGTTGGTCGGCTCGTCGAGGACGAGGATGTCGGGCTCTTCCAGCCGCGCCGCCCCGGCGATCAGCAGCAGCCGCTGCCAGCCGCCCGACAGCTCGCCGAAGCGCTGCTCCGCCGTCTCGAACGACACGCCGATCTCATCGAGCAGCACATCGATGCGCCAGTCGTCGTCGCCCGCGCCGATCCTGTCCAGCGACAGCCGCAGCGCCTCGCGTACGCTCAGGTCGGCCAGGGCTGCGGGCGTGTCCTGCGGCAGCGAAGCGACCCGGAGGCCGCGGGACTTCAGCACCTGCCCCCTGTCCAGCTCCAGCTCGCCGGCCAGGCATTTGAGCAGGGTCGACTTGCCGGCCCCGTTCTCGCCGACCAGGGCCGTGCGGGCGTCGTCGAGCAGGAAGGACACGTTCTCGAACACGGGCTTGGCCCCGTGGTGAAAACTGGCCTGTTCCATGCCGAGCACGGCCTGACGTGGCGCCATGGCCCGATCCCCCTCGCCCGCGACGGGCGTGCTCTGGGTAACCCACGCGGGCGGCCCGCGCCACCGGCGGTCAGGCGCCGGCGTTCGCCCCTGCTTCCGCGCCCACCCGACGATAGATCAGCGCCTCGGCGACATGGATGCGACCGACGCTGCCCGCGCCCTCGAGATCGGCGATGGTGCGGGCCAGGCGAATGGCCCGGGTCCAGCCGCGCGCGGTCAGGT
>DAORNX010000259.1:0-4237 GCA_035441225.1 Caulobacter sp. | reverse complement strand
AACCGCTCGGGCGACAGGCGCAGGCCGATCTGGAAGCCCTCGCCGCATTGCGCGCGGATGCCCTGGAGGATCTCGATCGCCAGGCGGGCGCGGTTCTCGGGGCTGCCGCCCCATTGGTCCGTGCGCAGGTTGATCTCGGGCGAGAGAAACTGGCCGATGATGTAGCCGTGGGCCCCGTGCAGCTCGACGCCGTCGAAGCCGGCCGTCTTCGCGCGCACGGCGGCGGCGATGAAGTCATCGCGCAGCTGTTCGACCTCCCCGGCCGTCAGGGCGCGGGCCTTGAACTCGTCGTTGTCGGACGGGCAGACCGGCGCCTCGCCGATCAGCTCGGCCGGCGAGCGCATGCCGGCGTGGTGGATCTGGACCACGGCCAGGCTGTCGTTCGCCTTGATCGCCGCGGCCAGGCGGGTCAGCCCCTCGATATGGTCGTCCGACCAGCAACCCATCTGGCCCGGAAAGCCCTGGCCGTTGCGCTGCACGTGCGAGGCGCAGGTCATGGTCAGGCCGAAGCCGCCCTCGGCGCGCATGGTCAGCCAGCGGAACTCCTCGTCCGACATGCGGCCGTCCGCATGGCTCTGGGTGTTGGTCAGCGGCGCCAGCATCAGGCGGTTCTTCATCGCCGGGCCGTGGGCGAAGGTCAGCGGGGCGAACAGGTCAGAGGACATGCGAGGTCAGGCTTTCATCTTGTAGCCGGTGCGGAAGAACCAGCGGATGGCGATCAGGCAGGCGATCATGAAGCCGACCGTGGCGGCGACGCTGACGCCGACGTTGACGTCGGCCTTGCCGTAGAAGGCCCAGCGGAAGCCGCTGATCAGATAGACCACCGGGTTGAACAGGGTGACGGTCTGCCAGACCGGCGGCAGCATGCTGATCGAATAGAAGCTGCCGCCCAGGAAGGTCAGCGGCGTAACGATCAGGGTCGGCACGATCTGCAGCTTCTGGAAGTCATCGGCCCACAGGCCGATGATGAAGCCGAACAGGCTGAAGGTGACGGCGGTGAGCACGAGGAAGCCCAGCATCCAGACGGGATGGACAATCTCGAACGGCACGAACAGCCGCGCCGTGACCAGGATCAAAAGGCCGAGCAGCACCGACTTGGTCGCCGCCGCCCCGACGTAGCCCATGACCGTCTCGATCCAGCTGACCGGCGATGACAGCAACTCGTAGATCGTCCCCGACCATTTGGGCATGTAGATGCCGAAACTGGCGTTGGAGATGCTCTCGGTCAGGATCGACAGCATGATCAGACCCGGCACGATGAAGGCGCCGTAGCTGACTCCGTCGATGGTGGTCATCCGGCTGCCGATGGCCGAGCCGAAGACGACGAAATACAGCGAGGTCGAGATGACCGGCGCCAGGATCGACTGCATCAGGGTGCGGAACCAGCGGGCCAGTTCGAAGCGGTAGATGGCCTTCACGCCATGAAGGTTGATCATCCCGCCCTCACCAGGTTGACGAAGATCTCTTCCAGCGAGCTTTCCTCGGTTCGCAGATCCTTGAAGTCGATGCCGTGCTCGCCCAGCCGCTTGAGCAGGGCGGCGATGCCGGTTTCCTCGGCCTGGGCGTCGAAGCTCCAGGTCAGGTCCAGCCCGTCCGCCGAAAGGCTGAGCGCGTCGTTCGCCAGACCGGCCGGCAGGGCCGTCAGCGGCTCGCGCAGCTGGATCGTCAGCTGCTTCTTGCCGAGCTTGCGCCTCAGCACGTCCTTGTCCTCGACCAGGATCAGCTCGCCCTTGTTGATCACCCCGATCCGGTCGGCCATCTCCTCGGCCTCCTCGATGTAGTGGGTGGTCAGGATGATGGTCACGCCGCTGTCGCGCAGGGCGCGGACCATCTGCCACATGTCGCGGCGCAGCTCGACGTCGACCCCTGCCGAGGGCTCGTCGAGGAACAGGATCTTCGGCTCGTGGCTGAGCGCCTTGGCGATCATCACCCGGCGCTTCATGCCGCCGGACAGGGTCATGATCCTGTTGTCCTTCTTGTCCCACAGGCTGAGGTCGCGAAGGATCTTCTCGATGTAGGCCGGATTGGGCGGCTTGCCGAACAGGCCTCGGCTGAACTTGACCGTGGCGATGACCGTCTCGAACGCGTCGGTCGACAGTTCCTGCGGCACCAGCCCGATCTTGGTGCGGGCCGCGCGGTAGTCGCGAACGATGTCATGACCGTCCGCGATGACGGTGCCGGCGGTGGCGTTGACAATGCCGCAGACCACCCCGATCAGCGTCGTCTTGCCGGCCCCGTTGGGTCCCAGCAGGGCGAAGATCTCCCCCGGGCGGATGTCGAGATCGACGCCCTTGAGGGCCTGGAATCCGCCGGCGTAGGTCTTGGAAAGACCGGCGATGGAAATGATTGGCTGCACGCAAGCTCCCCTGTCGCGGTTCCGCAGATAAGGGGCCTCGCCGGACCTGACCAGTCCTGGCCTGCATCTGTTTGAACCCAATCGTCGGCCCGGCGTTCTCGAACGGGCGAAAACGCGGCAAGATGACATCGTGCGATGTCGACGGGGGGACCATGGTCGAGATCACGACGCTGTCCGAGCTGACCATCGACGGCAAGCTGTCGCTGGGCAAATCCGCCTCCAGCAAGGATCTGTTCCTCTATTCGAGTGACGAGCTGAAGGCCTGGTTCCATGGCCAGCGGGCGGCCAACGACGCCATCATGGTCGGGGCCAATACCGTGCGGATCGACGATCCGGAACTGACCGTTCGCCACGCGCCCGGCCGTAATCCACTGCGGGTCATCCCGTCATCGGATGGTCGGCTGCCACCCGGCTGCACCCTGCTCAACGACGGCGTGCCGACGCTGGTCGCGGTGTCGCGGCGGGCGACGCCCGAGGCGGTCGCGGCCCTGCGCTCGCACGATCATGTCGAGGTCGTCGTCTGCGGCGAAGACCAGGTCGATCTTGAAGCCCTGATGGATCAGCTGGACGGCCGCGGGGTGAAGACGATGATCGCCGAGGGGGGCAGCGAGCTGCTGTCCAGCCTGTTCAAGGCCGAGCTCGTCTCGCGGATCATCATCAAGCATATCCCGGTCATCGCCGGCGCGCCGGACGCCCCGACCTACCTCAACGGCGCGACGATCTCCCTGTCGCGCTGGCGGCTCGAGGATCTGTTCATCAAGGGCGGCGTCGGGGTGTCGGTCTACCGGCCCGCCGATGCTTGAGCCGGTCACGATCGAGGCGCTCAACGCGCTCGGCGCATGCCTCGCCGACGCGGCGGGACCGAACCCGCCGCCGGCCTTTGACACCTGGATCGATCCCCTGCCAGACGACGCCGACCCGGCCCTCGCGGCGCACATCCGGCACCAGGCGCTGCTGCGCTGCTACCAGGCGCGCTATGTGGTGCTGCCGGAGACGGCGCCGGATGGCGACCTTCTCGAGCGGCTTGACCGCCATCATGGCGAGGATCGCATGGCGGCGCTGAACGCCGCGAGGCCGCGCCTCGAGGCCGAGTTGATCGGGCCGCTATGGGACGAGGCGAACGCCGCGGCCGGCGACGGCGACGCCCTGGCCTATGTCGATCGCCTGCTGCCCGAACTGCGGGCCGTCGCGTCCGACCCGTTTCTCGACGCCCTGGCCGCGGACGAGCACCGGCGCGACCACTATCGCAACTTCCTGCTTCAGTCGTCGGCCGACCTGCTGGCCGAGGCCTCGGCCTCGGCGCTGGGGGTGATCGGCGAATTCGGCGCGCCGCAGTCGGCCCTGTTCCGCATCCTGATCGACGAGTTCGGCTATGGCGCGCACGACCACAAGCACAGCGTGCTGTTCCGCGCGACCCTGCGATCGTTCGGTCTCGACGACGCCTACAACGGCTATTCGCGTCTGTTCGACAGCAACACGCTCATGCTGCACAACGCCATCCACTGGCTGTTCCAGAACCCGCGCAACGTCTTCCGACAGGTGGGCTTCCTGTTGTTCGCCGAAACCGCCTACCAGCGCTCGACCCTGTTCCACGCCCGCCATCTGGGGCGCTTTCACCCCGAGGCCGAGGCCCGCTATTTCGCCGAGCATGCGCACATCGACCTGCATCACACCCGGATGGTCGTCGAGGAGGTGGTGAGGCCGTTCCTCGACCGCTTCGGCCCCGGTCCCGGCCGCGAGATCATCGCCGGCGCGGAACTGACCCGGGCCGTGTTCGCCCGGTCCGGCGCCGGCCAGCTGGCGCTGATCAGGGCCTTCGCCGCGACAGCGGACGCCGCCTGGGGCCTCGGCCCATTCGCCGGTCCGCCCGTGACGCCGGCC
>DAORNX010000258.1:620-4239 GCA_035441225.1 Caulobacter sp. | reverse complement strand
CGCATCCATGTCGACGATCTCGCCGCGGGCCTGGCCGCCTCGATCGCCCGGCCGCGCGCCGGCGCCAGCTACAATCTCTGCGACGACGAGCCGGCCCCCTCGCATCAGGTCAACGCCTTCGCCGCCCGCCTGCTGGGCCTGCCGCCACCGGCGCCGGTGGCGTTCGAGGACGCCGGCCTGAGCCCGGCAGCCCGACGATTCTGGAGCGAGAACAAGCGCGTCTCCAACAGCCTGGCCAAGGCCGAGCTGGGTTGGCGTCCGCTCTATCCGACCTATCGTGAAGGCCTGACGGCGATCCACGCCGCCGAGTCCGGAGGAAGCGACCGATGACGACACGGGCTCTGGTGCTGGGCGGCGGCGGGCCGGTGGGCATCGCCTGGGAGACCGGGCTGATCGCGGGCCTGGCCGAGGCCGGCGCCCATGTCCATCACGCCGACTGGATTCTCGGCACCTCGGCCGGCTCGGTCTGCGGCGCGTTGCTGGCAACCGGCCATACGCCGGAGGCCATGCTCCGCGCCGAGTTCGCCAACGCGGAGCGGGCGAAGGAAGCCCAGGCGAAGAGGCAGGGCAAGGCGCCCGACCTGACGCCGCTGATGAGCGTCATGGCTCGCCGGCCGCCGCAGGGCGAGATGCCGCCAGAGCTGATGCTGGAACTGGGCCAGCTGTCGCTGAACGGTCAGACCGTCAGCGAAGAGGTGTTCATCGCCGGCTTTGGGCCGATCGCCGAGGAACAGCCCTGGCCGCAGCGCTATGCCTGCACGGCTGTGGACACGGCGACCGGCGAATTCGTGGTCTGGTCGAGCGAAACCGCCGCGCCGCTCGGCCGGGGCGTCGCCTCGTCCTGCTCGGTGCCGGCGATCTTCCCGGCCATCACCATCGACGGCCGCCGCTACATGGACGGGGGCATGCGCTCGGGGACCAACGCCGATCTCGCGAAGGACCACGGCAAGGTGATCGTCGTGGCGGTCATGCCGCCGGCCTTCGCGCCGATGATGCTGCCCCGGCTCGAGGCCGAGATGGCCGTGATCCGCAATCACGGCGGCGAGGCGCTGCTGCTGGTCCCCGACGCGGCCTGCGGCGAGGCGTTCGGCGGCAATCTGATGGACAGCGGCAACCGGGAAGCCATCGCGCGGGCGGGCTTCGCCCAGGGCCAGGCGGAAGCCGCGCGGGTGCGAGCGTTCTGGGGCTAGGAGTCTAACGCGCCGCCGGACCGCAGGACACGCGATCGAAGAAGGCGCGGGGCATCCGTTCTCGCGCGCTGTTGGATGCGCCGGTCAACGCATCGGCTTGATACCAGAGGACCGGCCCCAGTTTCGGCGCCAGCAACTGCCTCGGCGCCGGCCCCTCGACCTCCCCGAAGTAATCGGTGAATTCGGCCGCGTCGTTCAGCGTGTAGAGTTCGACCTGGCCGGACATCCCGCCGCGCGTCGGCGAGAGCGTCGCCTCGCCGTAGCCGTTTCCGCGATTGATCCGGAAGCTGAATGTTCGGCCGGTCTTTGCAGAGCGGACATCGAAGATCAGATCGTGCGCTGACCGGGAGCCGGGGACCTGACGGAACGACGCCGTGAACGCCGGGCTGCCGCGTAGCGCATAGCGGGCGCCATCGACATTGCAGGCGGCTTCGGCCCCGGGCCCACAGGCCGCGGCGATTGAAGCCAGCGCCAAGGCGAGTAGTCCGACCCGCATGCTCATGCCCAATCACCAGAAACAGTCGTAGGCGGACGCGCCGTCCCCGGGGATTGTGATCGGGGGGCCTCCATCGGGCGGAATATACTCGGTGTCGCCGACATAGCCGCCTCCCCCTCGGGGGAAGCGCAAATCGTAGACGGGCGTGTCGCCGAGTTCGGCCCGCACTGCGATGTCGACCTGCTGTTCGGTGGAGCCCCACCCCTCACCCGCTGCGACGATCTTGTCGCGCACGGCCTCCTGCTCCGGACTTAGTGGCTGCGGATCGCTCATGGATGGCGCCGGCTGCTTCCATGAAAATACATCCTGACGGTGTATCGCCGCCTGCTGCCAACAACAATTTCGGCCTAGCCGCCAGCCTCCGCCACCGTTGCGATCAGCCGCGCGATGTCCTGCTCCCGGCTGAGCCGATGGTCGCCGTCCTTGATCAGGGTGAAGACCACGTCCTCGCTCCGGATCGCGTTGGCCAGCGCCAGCGCGTGCAGCCACGGCACATCCGGGTCCTCGCGGCCCTGCAGGATGCGCACCGGCGCGTCGACCGGGACCGGCGCGCCGAGGATCGACCAGCGGGCCCCGTCCTCAAGCAGGCCGCGGGTGATCGGATAGCCGGTCGGCTCATACAGCGACGGCCTGATCCACTCCCCGTCCCGTTCGATCGCCGCGAGGGCCTCCGGCGGGAGGCCCGGCCTCATCAGCGCCTCGGTGAAGTCGGCGGCCGGGGCGATCAGCACCATGGCGTGAAGGCGCTCGGGAATCTCCGCGGCGACCAGGCAGCTGATCCAGCCGCCCATCGAAGAACCGACCAGCACCAGCGGTCCTTCGGTCAAGGCCGCGATCGCCGCCAGGGCGTCGGCCCGCCAGCGGGTGATCGTGCCGTCGCGAAAGCGCCCGCTCGACTGGCCGTGGCCGAGATAGTCGAAGCGCAGGAAGGCGCGGCCCTGCGCCAAGGCCCGGTCCGCCAGGGCCTGGGCCTTGGTCCCGGTCATGTCCGACATGAAACCGCCCAGCCACACCACGGTCGGCCCGCGCCCGGCGACGCGCCGCCAGGCCAGCTGCTGGCCGTCGCCCCGATCGAGAAAACCCGTTTCTTCTTTCATCAATCCAGCTTCCGTCATCGTCCGACGTGTTCCGACGCCCGTGAACACGGCGCTTCACCCCCAGGCTCATCACGCATGGGTGGTCGGAACAAGTCCGACCATGACGAAGGGAGCGGGTGGCCCGAACAAGCCGGGCCATGACGGCTGTGTGAGGGCGGGGTGTGTTTACCTGACGGCGTTACAGGGTATGCAAGGGCGGTGACGACCTTGCCGCCCAATTTTACGCTGCTGCAGGTAACCCCCGAGCTCGACACCGGGGGCGCCGAACAGACGACCATCGATGTCGCTCGCGCGGTGATCGCCGCGGGCGGCAAGGCGCTGGTCGCCACGCGCGGCGGCCGGATGACCAGCCGCCTGCTGGCCGATGGCGGCCGGCTGGTCGAGATGCCGGTGCAGTCGAAGAACCCGCTGGTCATGCTGGGCAACGCCGCGCGGCTGATCGACCTGATCCGCAGCGAGAAGGTCAGCCTGGTGCATGCCCGCTCGCGCGCGCCGGCCTTCAGCGCCCTGTGGGCGGCCCACGCCGCCGGCGTGCCGTTCATCGCCACCTACCACGGGGTCTACAAGGCCAATAACGGCCTCAAGCGCTGGTACAACGCGGTCATGACCCGCGGCGACCTGGTGATCGCCAACTCCGACTACACGCGCGACCATGTGCTGGCCGAGCACCACCTGGACCCGGCGCGCATCGTCACCATCCCGCGCGGCGTGGACCTGGCCCGCTTCGACCCGCGGACCGTGTCCCGCGACCGGGTCGAGGCGCTGCGGACGGCCTGGGGGCTGCCGGCGGACCGGTCGAGGCTGGTGTTCCTGCTCGGCGGGCGGCTGACCCGCAT
>DAORNX010000258.1:0-593 GCA_035441225.1 Caulobacter sp. | reverse complement strand
GATCATCGCGGCGGCGGCGCGGCTGCGAGCCGAGGGCCGCGAGGATTTCATCGTCGTCTTCGCCGGCGACGACCAGGGCCGCACCGACTACCGCGAGGAGATTCTCGCCGCCATCGCCGCGGCGGGGCTGGAGGACTGCGTGAAGGTGGTCGGTCACTGCGACGACATGCCGGCCGCCTTCCTTCTGGCCGACGTGGCCTTGCTGCCGACGCTCAAGCCCGAGTCGTTCGGCCGCACGGCGGTCGAGCCGCAGGTCATGGAGCGGCCGGTGATCGTGTCCGACCACGGCGGCGCCCGCGAAACGGTCGTCGACGGCGAGACCGGCTGGCGCGCCCCGCCCGGTGATGTCGCGGCCTGGGCCCGCGCCATGAAGACGGCCATCGAGGCCGGCGGCGAGCGGCGTCGCGCGATGGGCGAACTGGGCGCGGCCCGCGCGAGACGACTTTATTCGGTCGACGCCATGTGCGACGCCACGCTTGAGGTCTATGCACGCGTTCTGGAGGCGAGAGCGTGACGCGCGAGATCAAGAGGGTTCTGGTGATCCAGGCGGGCTCGATCGCCGAGTTCGTGCTGTCGCTGGCCGCCATGAAGCG
>DAORNX010000257.1:0-4244 GCA_035441225.1 Caulobacter sp. | reverse complement strand
CGGACGGCCCGCGGCGACCCAGGCGTCCCAGCCGGCCGCGCGCAGCTCGCAGGCGGGACAGGCGCCGCAGCCGTGGCCCCAGGGATGCAGGTCGCCCCGCTCGCCGCGGTAGCAGGTGTGGCTTTCCTCGACGATCAGCGACACCAGCGACTCGCCGCCCAGGGCCGCGGCCAGCTGCCAGGTCTGCGCCTTGGTCAGCCGCATCAGCGGCGTCTCGACGCGGAAGGCCTGCTCCATGCCGAGGTTGAGGGCCTGCTGCATCGCGTCGATCGTGTCGCGGCGGCAATCGGGATAGCCGGAGTAGTCGGTCTCGCACATGCCGCCGACGAGCGCGCCGAGACCGCGCCGGTCGGCCAGGGCCGCGGCATAGACGAGGAACACCAGATTGCGCCCGGGCACGAAGGTCGAGGGCAGGCCGCGGGCGGTCATCTCGATGGCGCGATCGCTGGTCAGGGCGGACTCGGCCACCGCCCCGAAGCCGCGCAGATCGAGCACGTGATCCTCGCCGAGTCGCGCGGCCCAGTCCGGACGCGCCGCCCGCAGACCCGCCCGCACCCGCTGACGGGCTTCCATCTCGACGATGTGGCGCTGGCCGTAGTCGAATCCGACCGTCTCGACGCGCCCGTAGCGGTCCAGCGCCCAGGCCAGGCAGACGGCCGAATCCTGCCCGCCCGAGAACAGAACGAGCGCACCATCGGCGGACGGACGAATCGGAGGCATCTGGCGGCTTCGCGGCGGGATCGGGGGCGGGGTGGAACGGCGCGAGCTGTACACGACCGGAGCCGCCGCCGAAACGTCCGCCGGGCCGTTGTGCGCCTCTTTGACGCGCAGCGGCTCCCTCATGACGAGAAGAAGTCGTTTCCCAAGCGTCACAAGGCGAAGCAGGGCGGCAACACCAAGGTGAAAAGCGGCAACTTGACGGCGGTAACGTGACGGCGATGGTTGACACACATCAAACGCCCGTATGCAATTCGAAGAAGCTGCGGGGGAATGTGTCGCGCGACCCCGGCGGTAACTAATCGCGCGATACATGAGGAAACAACGACGCCGCCGAACCCCCCATAAGGGGTCGCGCCGTCCGGGGAGGGTTACGAATGTCCGAATCTCTGCGCCTGCGGAGTATGCTCATCGCCAGCGTGTCGGCCGCCGCCATGCTTGGCGTCGCCGCACCCGCTTTCGCCCAGGACACGACGGTCGGCGAGGTCGTCGTGACCGCTCAGAAGAAGGAAGAGGCGATCCAGGACGTGCCGATCGCCGTCTCGGCCTTCAGCGCTGAAAGCCTCGAGAAGGCCAAGATCGACGGTGGTCCGAACCTGGTTCTGGCCGTGCCGAACGTGAACTTCTCCAAGGGGAACTTCACCGGCTACAACTTCCAGATCCGCGGCGTCGGCTCCAAGCTGGTCGCCGGATCGGGCGACGCCGGCACCGGCATCCACCTGAACAACGCCCCGCTCACCGCCAACAACCTGTTCGAGTCGGAATTCTTCGACGTCGAGCGCGTGGAAGTGCTGCGCGGTCCGCAAGGCACCCTGTACGGCCGCAACGCCACCGGCGGCGTGGTCAACCTGATCTCCGCCAAGCCGACCGACGACTTCGCGGCGATGTTCCGCGCCGAGGCCGGCAACTTCGGCACCCGCAAGGTCCGCGGCATGGTCAACGTGCCGCTGGGCGACATGATGGCCCTGCGCGTCGCTGGCACGATGACCCAGCGGGACGGCTACGGCCGCAACCTGACGACCGGCAACGACATCGACGACCGCGACCTGTGGAACACCCGCATCACGCTGGCGGTCAACCCGAGCGACACGTTCCGCACCTACCTGATGTGGGACCACTTCGAGGAAGACGATGCCCGCTCGCGTATCGGCAAGCAGCTGTGCGTGAAGGACCTTGGCCCCGGCAGCGTCGGCGGCGTCGGCTATTCCGGAGCGTTCTTCGGCCTCATCGGCCAGATCCAGCGCGGCTTCTTCAGCCAGGGCTGTTCGGCCGCCCCGGTCAATGACCCGAACATCCTGGGCACCCCCAACAGCCAGGCCACCCTGGGCGGCCTGTTCGGCACCCTGTACGGCTTCACCACCGGCGACGCCTTCGCCGGCCAGATGCAGGACCCGGATATCCGCAACATCCAGTCGGCCTTCGACCCGATCTACCGGGCCAAGACCGACATCGTTCAGTTCAACATCTCGTGGGACCTGACCGACGAACTGCAGCTGACCGCCCTGACCGGCTACAGCAAGAACGAGCTGTACACCCGCCAGGACTACAACCGGATCGTGCCGAACACCCAGTTCAACGCGACGCCGAACCCGGTCAACGCCTATGCCGCCTTCGGCCCGGTCTACACGGGCGTCTACGCGGCCCTGTTCAACCCGACGGCCCAGCCCTACGGCACGGTCCAGGACCCGCAGGTCGGCGCCCAGAGCCGCTTCACGACGTTCGACATCTCGGGCGGCGAAAGCACCAACTGGTCGCAGGAACTGCGCCTGCAGTCGAACTTCGACGGGCCGTTCAACTTCAACGCCGGCGTGATCTACATCGACTTCAAGTCTGACGGCGACTACTATGTGATGGGCAACACCCTCACCGCCGCCACCCAGGTCGAAAACGCCCTGCCGGCCGTGGCCAGCCTCCTCGGCTGCTCGAGCGCCACGCCCTGCTACATCGACCCGAACGCCGATCCGACCCGCACCGGCCGCAACTACTACGACAACACCGGCGCCTATCACCTGAAGTCCCGCGCGGCCTTCGGCGAGCTCTACTGGCAGCTGTTCGACAACTTCAAGATCACGGGCGCCCTGCGCTACACCCATGACATGAAGTCGGTCGAGAACCGTCCGGTGGCCCTGTTCGTTCCGGGCGGCCCGGGCATCCCGCTCAGCACCACGACGCCGTACCTGACCGCCGACTTCGAAGAAGTGACCGGTCGCTTCGGCTTCGACTGGAAGCCTGAAGTGGGCTTCACGGACGAGACCCTGGTCTACCTGTTCTACTCGCGCGGCTATAAGGCCGGCGGCGTCAACCCGGCCTGCTCGGCCGTGGTCGGCTGCCCGCCGCCCACCTTCGATCCGGAGTTCGTCGACGCGATCGAGCTGGGCACCAAGAACACCCTGCTGGGCGGCGCCATGGTGCTGAACCTCACGGGCTTCAAGTACGACTACATCGGCTACCAGGTGTCGAAGATCGTGAACCGGACCTCGGTGAACGAGAACATCGACGCCGAGATCAAGGGTCTCGAACTGGAAACCGTCTGGTCGCCGATGGACGGCCTGCGGCTGAACATGAACATCGGCTACCTGCAGACCGAGATCACCGGCGGCACCTCGATCGACACCTTCAACCGGACCCAGGGCAATCCGCTCCTGACGCTGGTGAAGTCGAGCGCGGCGTCCAACTGCGTGGTCACCACGGCGAACGCCGCGCTGGCCCTGACGGTCTCCAACGCGACCAACAACCCGTTCGCCCTGCTCGGCGTCTGCACCCCGGTGACCACGGCCACCGCCGGTACGCCGCTGCTGCCGGGCGGTCCGCTCGCGGTCGGCACCAACGCCTTCGGCGGCCTGATCAGCGACGGTGTGGAAGTCGACCTGACGGGCAACGAGCTGCCCAACGCGCCGCACTACACCCTGTCCCTCGGCGCCCAGTACAACTGGGAGTTCGGCGGCGGCTGGGAAGGCACGATCCGCGGCGACTACTACAAGCAGACCGAGACGTTCTCGCGCATCTACAACTCCGCGCCTGACCGCCTGGACAGCTGGGAGAACTTCAACGCGACCTTCACCGTGTCCAACTACGAAAGCGGCTGGTCGCTGGAAGTCTACGGCAAGAACCTGATGGACGACTCCCCGCTGACGGACACCTACCTGACCGACGACTCGTCGGGTCTGTTCCGCAACGGCTTCTACCTCGAGCCCCGCACCTACGGTGTGGCGGTGAGCAAGACCTTCTAAGCCGAAAGGCCAGTGAAGAGCGGAACGGCGGGGACCCTGGTCCCCGCCGTTTTTCTTTGTCCATTGAGGGCTTAACCTCTCTGCAAGCGCATTCGGTCATGGTGGGGATCGTCCTGATCTTCGCGTGCGGCCCTGATGAACACCTTCGCCACCTTCGCTGACCGCCGCGCGCCGATCCCGGCCGGGTCGACCTGCGCCCAGGCCGCCGCGCGTTTCGCGGCCGAGCCGGACGCCGCCGTCCTGGCTGTCGTCGATGGCGACCAGCCGGCGGGCCTGGTCGCGCGCGACGTCATCCTG
>DAORNX010000256.1:0-4248 GCA_035441225.1 Caulobacter sp. | reverse complement strand
CGCCCCGATCGGCGTCATGTCGGGCATGCCCGACAGCGGCGGCGGCACGGGGCCGTCGACCTCGGGTTCGGAGGCCGACCAGGCGTGCGAGGCCTGGTCGGCGGGCGCGGCCGGTTGCGGCGGCGCGACGGTGGTCTCTTCGACCCTGGCGGAGTTCGCTTCCTCGGCCCCAACAGCAGCAGCCACGCTGGTCGGGGCCTCAGATTTTCCCGCGGGGGCCTCCGGGGCCCGCAGCACCGGGTCAGGCGCCGCCTTCTCCGCCACCACGGCGGCGGCCAGGACAGGCGTGGCGGGCAGGACGTAGTCCTTCATCCGTTCGCGGATCAGCTTCTTGTCGATCTTGCCGGTGGCGCCCAGCGGGATGTCGTCCACGAAGGCCACGTCGTCGGGCATCCACCATTTGGCGATCTTGCCCTCGAGAAAGCGCAGCATCTCTTCCTTGGTCGCCGTCTCGCCGTCCTTGAGCTTGATCAGCAGCAGCGGCCGCTCGTCCCACTTCGGATGCGGCATGCCGATGACCGCCGCCAGCGCCACCTTGGGGTGGCCCATGGCGATGTTCTCGATGTCGATGGTGCTGATCCATTCGCCGCCGGACTTGATCACGTCCTTGGCGCGGTCGGTGATCTGCATGAAGCCTTCGGGATCGATCGTGGCGACGTCGCCGGTGTCGAAATAGCCGTCGCGGTCGAGGATGTTGCCGCCGGCGCCCTTGAAGTACTCGCGGACCACGAACGGGCCCTTGACCTTCAGGTTGCCGAACGTGCGGGCGTCGTGCGGCAGCTCTCGGCCCTCATCATCGGTCAGCTTCAGGTCGATGCCGAGCGGCGGCCGGCCCTGTTTCAGCTTGTAGGTCATCTGCTGGTCGTACGGCAGGGCGGCGATACGGGCGTTGGCGGTGCCGAGGGTGCCGAGCGGCGAGGTCTCGGTCATGCCCCAGGCGTGCAGCACGTCGACGCCATAGCGGTCGTGGAAGCCGCGGATGATCGCCTCCGGGCAGGCCGAACCGCCGATCACCACCCGCTTGAGCGTGGTCAGCTTGCCGCCGGTCTTGTCGAGATGCTGCAGCAGCATCTGCCAGACGGTCGGCACGGCGGCGGAGAAGGTGACGCCCTCGGTTTCCAGCAGTTCGTGGATCGACTCGCCGTCCATCTTCGAACCGGGCATCACCAGCTTGGCGCCGACGGCCGGGCCGGCGAAGGCGATGCCCCAGGCGTTGGCGTGGAACATCGGCACCACCGGCAGGACCGTATCGAGCGCCGACACGCCGAGCACGTCGCGCTGCAGGCCGACGAGGGTGTGGATATAGTTGGAGCGGTGGGAATAGAGCACCCCCTTGGGGTCGCCCGTCGTTCCGGAAGTGTAGCAGAGGCCGCAGGCGGTGTTCTCGTCGAAACCGCCCCAGGCGACGTCCGGGGTGCTGCCCTCGACCAGGGTCTCGTAGGTGTGGGCGCCCTTCCAGTTCAGCGTCGGCACGCCATGGATCTGGAACGGCGTCATGTGATGGCTGTCGGTGAAGACGATCACATGCTCGACCGACGGACAGTCGGCGAGGATCTGTTCGAGGATCGGCACGAAGGTCAGGTCGACGAAGATGATCCGGTCCTCGGCGTGGCGGATGATCCAGGCGATCTGGTCCGGGTGCAGGCGCGGATTGAGCGTGTGGCAGACCGCCCCGATGCCCATGATGCCGTACCAGGTCTCCATGTGCCGGCCCGAGTTCCAGGCCAGGGTGGCGACCCGGTCGCCAAGGCGGATGCCCAGACCGAGCAGGGCGTTGGAGACGCGCCGGGCCCGGTCGTGCATCTGGGCGTAGGTCTCGCGCACGATCGGCCCCTCGACCGACCGGCTGACGACCTCGCGATCGCCGTGCCAGCGCCTGGCGTGATCCAGGATTGTGTCGACGGTCAACGCCGACTGCTGCATCAGCCCCTGCATGGCCGCTCTCCCCCGTTTTTCCTTGTGGGCGGAACCCTAGCGGGGCGAGGCCGCGCGGGCAACGCGGGGCTCGCAGGGGTAGAAAATTCACCATGGCGACAATTGGCAAACCCGTCGGTTTGTGGCCGATAGGCGGCATGAGCGACCCGTCGTCAGCCCCGCCCGCCGCCCCCCTGCTGATCGCCGTCGCCGGCGGCTCGGGGTCGGGCAAGAGCACCCTGGCCGCGGCGCTGGAGGCGCGGCTGCCGGCCGGAACCGTGACCCTGGTCATCGAGGACGCCTACTATGGCGACCACGGCGGCAAGCCGGGTTTCGACGCGGCGCGGTTCGACTTCGACGACGTCTCCGCCAAGGACCATGCCCTGCTGGCCCGGCACCTGGCCGCCCTGCGCGCCGGCGAGACCGTCCAGGCGCCGGTCTACTGCTTCGAGACGCACCGCCGCCTGGCGCCCGCCGCGACGATCAGGCCGGCGCCGTTGATCGTCGTCGAGGGCGCCCATCTGCTGTGCACGCCGGACCTGGCGGCGCTGTTCGACCTGCGCGTGTTCGTCGACACGCCGGCGGACGTGCGGTTCATCCGCCGGCTGATGCGCGACCAGGCCCAGCGGGGAAGGACGGCCGACTCGGTCATCCAGCAGTATCTCGCCACCGTGCGGCCGGCTCACGAACGGCTGATCGAGCCGTCCAGGACCCGCGCCGACATCGTCATCGCCGACACCCGCGGCGCGGTGATCCCCGATGATCCGACCGAGTTCGATCGTCTTCTGGCGCCGGTGCTGGCCCATCCCCTGCTCAACGCCTACGCCGCCTACTCAAATTGAGGCTGAAATCCTTGCGGCTCCCTGTTTTTCGCCTATAGGCTGAGTCCGGGCAGCGTATTTCGAGGTGGCATGGCGACGTCAGCGTTTGGGGAGACCCGGTCGGAACGGAAGCGCAAACTCATTCTCGCGGCCGCCCGGGATGTCTTTGTCCGCGAGGGTTTCGCCCATACAGGCATGGAGCAGGTCGCCAGGGGCGCCGGTGTCTCGACGGCCACCCTCTATGCGCACTTTCCCGGCAAGGCGGACCTGTTCCGGGTGGTGGTCGAGGAGTCCATCGCCGACATCGCCGCCCGCGTTCGTCGGTCAGCCCAGACCGACGGCGACGCCCGGACGCGGCTGTCGAAATTCGGTCAGGCCTACGCCGAATTCTACTGCACCCCGACCTCGCGGGCGACGTTCCGGATGGTCATCGCCGAGCGACGGCGGTTCCCTGACCTGGCCGACCATTTCCAGGAGCGGGGCCGGGCCGAACTGGGGGGCACGCTGCTGGAGATCATCGACGGCCTCGCCGCCGACGGTGAAATCGCCGTCGAAAAGCCGTGCTGGGCCGCCGGCCAGCTGCAGGGCATGATCGAACACGCCACCCTGATCCTCGGCCTGGTCGCCGGCGACGAGGTGATGCCCGTCAGGTCGATCGAGACGATCGTCGCCGAGGCCGTCGAGACCTTCCTCGCCCGCTACCAGGTCAGGGAAAGAGCCGCCTAGTCGTCCAGCCCGCGCCCTGGCGCTCGAACACCAGCCGCTCATGCAGGCGGAACGGCCGGTCGCGCCAGAACTCGATGGTCCGCGGCGCGAGACGGAAGCCCGACCAGTGGGGCGGCCGAGGCACCTTGCCCAGGCCGAAGCGCAGGCCGGCCTCGGCGACCTTCCGGCCCAGCTGCAGCGGCTCGGTCATGGGACGAGACTGGTCGGAGGCCCAGGCGCCGATCTGGCTGTGACGGGCGCGGGACGCGAAGTAGGCGTCGGCTTCCGCCTCGCTGACCGGCGTGACCGCGCCGCGCACCCGCACCTGGCGGCGCAGGGACTTCCAGTGGAACAGCAGGGCCGCGGCCGGTTTGGCCGCCAGCTGGCGACCCTTGGCGCTTTCGAGGTTGGTGTAGAAAACGAAGCCGTCGGCGTCGACGTCCTTGAGCAGGACCATGCGCACGTCCGGCAGGCCGTCGGCGTCGACCGTGGCCAGGGCCATGGCGTTGCCGTCGTTGACCTCCGACTGGTGGGCCGCCTTGAGCCAGGTCTCGAACAGGGCGATCGGGTCCTCCTCGGGCAACAGGGGCAGAGGCTCGGCCTCGGTCACCTGCCGCACGTAGTCGGCTTCGTCGGGCGATGGCGGGATCAGGTCGGACTTGTCGGTCATCCGCCTCCTATAGCGCGGCGCGCGCGTGGTTTCAGCTTAACTGACCATTGACCCTGTCCGTTCACCCTGCCGGCGATGACCGGGGACGGGCGCAGCATGACCGCGCGATCGGCGCGCGCACGGCTCGGGGTCGCACCG
>DAORNX010000255.1:0-4256 GCA_035441225.1 Caulobacter sp. | reverse complement strand
GGCGGCCGTCTGGAACGGCGGCGCCGAGGCCGCGGTCAAGGCCGCGAGCGCCGCGACGGTGGTCAGTTCCCGGACGGTCCTCGACAGGCGCATCTGATTCCCCTGACTCCTGGTCCCTGAACGATGATCGCTCCGGCTCTGCGGCCAAAGCTGGGCGAAAACCGATCGTCGGCGAGGCGCGCCGCGCGCGACAGGGTAAATAACTTCGCGTGGCGGGCGAACATGGTTCACTCCGACGGCCGGGACGGGGATTGATGTCGTCGACGCCTCGCTGGCGAGCTTGACTCCAGGGGGAGCCCAGCGAAGAGTCGCGGTTGCCGAATGGTTAACGGCGAGCTGGGTGGGGGTGACAGTATGCGGGATGCCAGCGACGCCGACGGTCGTCCGTTCGGGGCGGCGCAAGGCCCGCTGATCCGCGGCGCGTCGGTTGCGGCGCTCGTCGCCGCGGTGGTGATTCCGCTCGTCGGCTGCGACACCGGCGCCGAGAGCTTTTTCGGCAAGCCGGGCGATACGGCCTGTCCAAGGCCGCAGATTCCGACCGGCGTGGCGCCCCAGTTCAACACCCAGCAACTCGAGATTCGCACCCTGCGCCGTCGCGGGTTCACCGGCGACTTCTTCTCGCAGCTCGAGCTGGCCCGTCGCTACGAAGGCCAGCGGGCGGCCGACAAGAACCTCGAGGATCCGGTCGAGGCGGCCGTCTGGTACGCCGTGGCCCTGTCTAACGGCGACGGCTACGCGCCGATCTCCGCCTATGGCCGACGCTCGCCGCAGGGCGAACAGAAGGCCATCGCCCGCTACGACGACTGCCGCGCGGTCGAACGCGGCATCGCCTATCGCGCGCTCGACCGGCTTCTGTCGCAGATGTCCTCCGAGGAGCAGGAGAAGGTCCGCAGCCGCGTGATCTATATCCTCTCGACCGAAGGGGCGGGCGGCTACCGGACCCTGGCGCGGATGCATGACAACTTCTTCGGGCCGTTCGGCGAGCCGTCCGACAATCCACAGGCCGCGGCGGCCCGCGGCAAGCCGTACAAGCCCGGCACGCCGCAGGTGCTGAACCTGTTTCCGCGCAACGACGTCGACGCCTATCTCTACAATTACCTCGCCGTGCAGACCGGCGACGTCGGCGCCTACGTCATGCTCAAGGACTTCGAGCGGTCCTCGGCCCAGCGCGCCGCCGCCGGCCAGTATGTCGAGGCCAAGGCCAAACGCTGGATTCCGCCCTACGAGTTCTATCCGCCGGAATCGCCGTCCTCGGGCGTGCCGCACTCCGACGAGAGCGACCAGATCGGCGACGCCCAGCAGGTCGCCCTGGCCCGGGTGCGCGAGTTGCCGTTCGTCCACATCGGCGAGGCGCTGGCCTATCTGCGCTCGACGCCGCGCACCGTGACCAACGAGGACGCCCTCTATCCGCAGGAGGTGCAGGACTTCCAGGCGCGCATCGGCCGGCCGCAAACCGGGGTGCTGGCGCCGATCGAAAAGGTCCGGATCATCCAGTACGCCGCCGTCAACGGGTCGCCCAAGGCGCAGCTGGTGCTGGCGGTGATGTATGCGGAGGGGGTCGGCGTGCCGCGCGACTACGCCCGCTCCTTCCACTGGTTCGCCGAGGCCGACCGTCAGGGTTCGGGCGAGGCCAAGTACGCCATGTCCACCTACTTCTCGCTCGGCGTCGCGGGGGTGGCCGACCAGGACAAGGCCAAGGCGGTCGTCTACCAGATCGACTCCGCGCTTTCGGGCTTCAAGCCGTCGGTGGGACGCCTCCAGCAGGTGCTGGCCCAGGTGTCCCGCTCGCCCCGGCAGGCGCCCCGCGACAGGGACTACGCACGATGAAGACGCTCACCCGCTTTCTGACCGCCGCGGGAGCGGCCCTGATCGTGGCGGCGGCCGCCAGCCCGTCCGAGGCCTTTCCGGACGCGGCCGCGGGCATCGACGCCCAGATCCGGCCGAACTTCGGCGGCCTGATCACGCCGCCGCTGAGGCCACGCTGGCGGCCTGACCGCTGGCGCCCGCGCGGTTATCGCGGCTATCGCCCCGGGCGTGGCGGCTACTATCCGCCGGAACGGGTGGAGATGAGCCTGACGGTCGACTGCAACGCCCCGGCTCCCTACGATTCCGGCTACCAGGCCCCCAATGGTCCTTCCGCGGGGCAGGGCCAGTACAACGACCCCGGCTACGGACCCGACGATCCAGACGGCGGCCAGTATGCGCCGACGCCGGTCGCCGACGCGCTGCAGCGGCTGGCCGACGGCGGCACGCTGTACATCAGCGGCACCTGTCGCGAGACCGTCTGGATCGAGCATCCGGTGACAATCGCCGGCCGCGGCCTGTCGATCTTTGACGAGGGCGCGCCGCAGGTGGCGACCATTGCGCCGCCCGAAGGCGCCTCGTGCATCAAGGTCGCTCCCGGCGTCCAGGGCGTCGAGTTGCGCGATCTCGTGCTGACCAACGACAAGGGTGGGCGCGCCGCCTGCGTCGAGGCTTGGGACTCCAAGGTGGCGCTGGTGCGGACGACGGTCCGCTACTGGGGGGACACCGCGGCGGTGTTCGCCTCGGGCGGCACCCTGATCCTGCAGGAGAGCTTCATCGACGCCCGCACCTGGGACGCGGCGGTGGTCGCTGACGCGGGGGTCATCAAGATCTCCCGCACGCGCATCCTGGCCGAGGAGACCGGCGTCGACCTGACACCCGGCGTCGGCCAGAGCCTGATCGACCAGACCGGCATCCTTGGCCGCGACGCGGCCCTGCCCGCCGGCAACGGCATCATGGTCCGCGGCCAGCGCAGCGGCTCGGGGGCCCTGAAGGTCAACAACACCGTGGTCTGCGGCTGGCGCAACGGCCTGCACCTCGATCGCGGCTCGATCGTCGAGGTCAATCGCAGCCGCTTCTGCCGCAACACCGTGGGCGTGGTCTCCGACGGCGACCTGACCCTGCTGGAATCGGCGATCAACGGCCGCGAGGTCGGCGTCTACGCCGCCACCGGCCGGGCGACCATCAAGCGCAACCGGTTCTACGGCTGGAGCAGCCGGCCGATCTGGATCGAACAGGGCGTGGTGTTCGATTTCGAGCCCAACTACGCCTATTTCAACGACGACTGCTGGAAGCGCAGCTGGGAGCAGGGCGTCTACTGCCAGCGCAGCGGCGGCCTGCCGCCGACCCTGCGCGACGAAAGCGGCTTCACCAACCCCTATCGCGACTGGTGGGAGGCCGACGCCTACGACCGCGGCTATATGCGTGACGGTCCGCCAGCCGCCCAGCCCTATCCGACCCGTCCGGCT
Source organism: Caulobacter sp. (assembly GCA_035441225.1). GTDB lineage: Bacteria > Pseudomonadota > Alphaproteobacteria > Caulobacterales > Caulobacteraceae > Caulobacter. The sequence continues at coordinate 984 of DAORNX010000255.1, read as the reverse complement.
CCTCCGGCCAAGCCCCGCTGGGGCAGCCGCCGGGGAAGCTAGGGGACGCAGGGCGCAGGGGGCGTAGGGCGTTTCGGCCCGCGGAGGGCGCCGGCGCAGCACCCGGCTGCTAGTCGCCCATCGCCGGCGGCCGGCGCGCGTGGGTCGCCTGCTCGAAGGCGAAGCCATAGGCCAGCAACCGCGCCTCGCTCCATTTCGGGCCGACGAAGCTCAGGCCAACCGGCAGACCACCGACCTGGCCCATCGGCACGGTCAGATGCGGATAGCCCGCCACCGCCGCCGCGCCGCCGGCGCCGCCCCCGACGTAGCGGTCCTTGAGCACCGGATCGATCAGCCAGGCCGGGCCCAGCGTCGGGCCGACGAGCGCGGCCACGTCATGTTTCGTCAGCAGCGCGTCGATGCCCTCCGGACCAGCCAGACGGCGCGCCTCGTCGCGCGCCTTGAGGTACGCCGGATCGGCGAGGCCGGCGGTCTTCTCCGCCTGTTCAAACAGCTCCTGGCCAAACAGCGGCATTTCCCGGTCGGCGTTGGCGCGGTTGAAGGCGATGATCTCCGCCAGGGTGCGGGTCCTGACCTTCAGCGGGTCGGTCGAGGCCAGATAGGCGTTCAGCCCCGCCTTCAGTTCGGTCAGCAGGACCACCAGTTCGTCCGCTCCGATCTTGTCGCGGTTGGGAAAGTCGGAAATCTCGACGAGGATCGCACCCTGCGCCCTGAGGGCCGCCAGGGCCTGTTCGAAGACGGCGTCCGTCTCGCGATGGAAGCCGGCGGCGTAGCGCATGACCCCGATGCGCACACCCTTCAGGGCATCGGTCCGCAGTCCGGCGGCGTAGTCGCTCCGGTGGGCGTCGGCCTCGGCCGTGGCCGGGTCGGCCGGGTCGCCGCCGGCCATCACCGTCAGCATGTCGGCGGCGTCGCGCACCGTGCGGGTCATCGGGCCGGCGGTGTCCTGGCTGGCGCTGATCGGCACGATCAAGGTCCGGGAGA
>DAORNX010000254.1:0-4287 GCA_035441225.1 Caulobacter sp. | reverse complement strand
GGTCGCCGGCGCCAGGCGAACGATGGCCCCGACCGCGCGCACAGCGCCCAGCAGGGCCGCGCCCCCCGCGGTGACGATGGCCAGGATCCAGGTTCGCCCGTCCTGCACGAACACCAGGAACGGGAAGTGGAAGAACTCCGCGTAGAGCCGGGTCACGCCGTGACCGAGCCAGGCGCCGGCCGCCAGCCCGATCGCCACGCCGATGGCGGAGATCAGCAGGGCCAGCTTGAGATAATGCAGGGCGATCGGCCAGTCGGCGTAGCCGACCGCCTTGAACAGTCCGATCTGCTCCCGCTCCAGGCTCAGCAGCCGCGACAGGGTCATGTTGATCAGATAGGCCGACACCAGCAGGAAGATCGGCGGCAGCACCCGCCGCATGGCGTTTAGCTGCTGCAGCTCACTGTCGAGATAGCTGTTCGAGGACTGGTCCCGGCGGCCATAGGCCCCGGCGCCGCCGTAGGGCGCGAGCAGGTCGTCGAGCCGCCGGATCACGTCGGCCTCGTTGGCGCCGGGCCAGATCTTCAGGCTGACGCTGTTGAAGGCGCCATCGAGGTCGAACGCCGCCTCCAGCGCGTCACGCGGCATCCAGACCACACCGAATCGCCGGTCGTCGGGCACGATGTCGCCCGGCCCTATGGCGTAGACGTATTCAGGCGACAGGGCGACGCCCACGATCCTGAGCGATCGCCTGCGCCCGTTCATGATCGCATCGAAGCGGTCACCTGCGTGGAAGCCATGCGCCCGGGCGAAGGCCTCGCTGACCACCGCCTCGTCGATCGCCGCTGACTCAGGCAGGCGACCCGACCGCAGGCTGAGCCGGTTCAGCCGCGGCTGGCGGCCGCCGGGCAGCGAGACCAGCACCGCCGACGCCGGCTCAGCCAGATCGGGCAGGTCAAGCAGGGCGCCCTGGACGATGCGGGTCTCGGCGACCGCCACGCCGGGCAGGGCGGCGATCTCCCGCGCCAGTCCCTCCGGGGCGCGTCGCGCCTGGGCGAACACGTCGGCGAAGCCGCCCCGGTCATAGTAGGCGGCGCGGGTCTCATGGATCGACCGGTAGGCGCCGTCTCCGATCGCCAGAGTCGCGACGCCGGAGGCCATCACCAGGGCGATCGCCAGGGCCTGGGCCCACAGTCGGCGGATGTCGCGCAGCAGCTTGCGGTCGAGCACGGTCACCAGCTGAGGTCCCGCGCCGCCTTCCGGGCGGCGTTCTGTTCGACCCGGCTGACCCGGCCGTCGCCGAAATAGAGCACGCGATGGGCCATTTCGCGGATCGAGGTGTTGTGGGTGATGACCGCCGTCGTCGCGCCGAGCGTCTCATTGACGAAGGCCAGCGCCTCGAGGACGCGCACGCCGGTGGCCAGATCGAGCGCCCCGGTCGGCTCGTCGCACAGCAGCACCTCGGGGCGTTTGGCGATGGCCCGGGCGATGGCCACCCTCTGCTGTTCGCCGCCCGACAGCTGGGCGGGAAAATGCTCGGCGCGATCGGTCAGGCCGACCATCTCGAGCGCCTCGTCCGGCGACATCGGGTTGTCGGCGATCTCGGTGACGAGGGCGACGTTTTCCCGCGCCGTCAGGCTCGGCACGAGATTGTAGAACTGGAAGACGAAGCCGACGTTGCGCCGCCGATACCGCGTCAGCGCGCGTTCATCGAGCGTGGTCAGTTCGAGCCCCTCGAACCGGGCCGAGCCGCCGGTGGCGCGGTCGAGCCCGCCGAGGATGTTGAACAGGGTCGACTTGCCGCTGCCGGACGGTCCCAGGAAGACGGCGAACTCGCCGGCATAGAGATCCAGGTCGAGGCCGCGCAGGGCCTGCACCTCGACCTCCCCGGTCCGATAGACCTTTGTCAGGCCCCGGGCCTCGAAGACGATCCTGGGTCCCGACGGTGTCGTCACGGTCCGCTCCATCCTGGAGAGGCAGAATGCCCGTTCGGCCGCCGGGACGATTTGATCAGGAACAAGGGCCGTGGACGGATGCCCGCGGCGCGGGTCGCCGGAGCGACACCGGGCGCCGCGGGTCCAGGCCGGGGCACCCGCCCGGTGCGCGTGGGGGAGGGGGGATGATTTCGCGCACCAGATCTCCAAGCGTCGCGGAGATGGGGGTCATCTCCGCGGGCGTCGCCTTCCTGAGGGAGAGTCGCCGCCCGGGTGACAGGATGCATGCTGCGTCCCGGCCGCCATTGACCGGGTCAAGGTCTTCGGGATTCGCTGCGACTGACGATCTCCAGTGTTGCGGGCAGACTGGCGGGGTTGACGCTGATCGAGTCGATGCCGAGCCGGACGAGGAAGTCGGCGATCTCGGGGAAGGTGGCCGGCGCCTCGCCGCAGATGCCGACGGGTCGATGATTGCGGCGCGCGCCCTCGACGGCCATCCGCAGCATCTCCAGCACGCCGGGATCGCGCTCGTCGAAGTCGAAGGCCACGGTCTCGGAATCCCGGTCGACCCCGAGCACCAGCTGGGTCAGGTCGTTGGAGCCGATCGAGAAGCCGTCGAACAGGGCGGCGAAGGCGTCGATCCGCAGCACGTTGTTGGGGATCTCGCACATGACGTAGACCTCCAGCCCGTTCTCGCCGCGCTTCAGGCCATGGTCGGCCATCGCCGCCAGCACCTGCTCGGCCTCCTCGACCCGGCGGCAGAAGGGCACCATGACCTTCACGTTCGTCAGGCCCAGGGTCTCGCGCACCCGCCTGAGCGCCGCGCACTCCAGGGCGAAGCCATCGGCGTAGCGCGGGTGGGCGTAGCGCGCCGCGCCGCGGAACCCGAGCATCGGGTTTTCCTCCACCGGCTCGAAGGCGCGGCCGCCGGTCAGCCGGGCGTACTCATTGGTCTTGAAGTCGGACAGCCGCACGATGACCGGTCGCGGGTGGAAGGCGGCCGCGATCACCCCGACGCCCTCGGCCAGTTTGCCCACGAAGGCCTCGGCCGGCGAGGTCTCGCCCCGCGACCGCCTGGCGATGATCGCCCGGTCCCGCGCCGAGCTGACCTGGTCGGGATGGGCCGCCGCCATCGGGTGGATGCCGATCTGCTCTCCGATGATGAACTCCAGTCGCGCCAGGCCGACGCCGGCGGCGGGCAGCAGGCCGGTGCGAAAGGCGAGATCGGGCTGGGCCAGATTGACCATGATCGCCGTATCGGCGCGTGGCAGCTCGCCCAGCGCCGTGCGCGTGACCGAGAAGGCGACTTCGCCATCATAGACGCGGCCGACCTCGCCCTCGGCGCAGCTGACGGTCACCGTCTGGCCGTCGACCAGCCGGTCGGTCGCATCGCCGACGCCAACCACCGCCGGCACGCCCAGCTCGCGGGCGACGATGGCCGCGTGGCAGGTTCGGCCGCCCTGGTCGGTGACGATGGCGGCGGCCGCCTTCATCACCGGCAGCCAGTCGGGACTGGTCGCGGCGGCGACCAGCACCTCGCCCGGCTTGAAGGCCTTCAGGTCGGCGGCGCCGCGGATCAGCCGCACCCGGCCGACCGCGATCTTCTCCCCGACCGCCTTGCCCGTGGTCAGCACGGCGGCCCGGCCGTCAAGGCGGTAGGTCTCGTAGTCGGCGGCGGCTCGCCGGGCAGAGACGGTCTCCGGGCGGGCCTGCAGGATGTAGAGCCGGCCGTCCCCGGCGTCGCGCCCCCACTCGATGTCCATCGGCACGGCCGCGCCCGCATGGCGGGAGAAATGATCCTCGATCAGGATCGCCGCCCCGGCCAGGTCGAGCACGGCGGCGTCCTCGAGGCAGAACCGCTCGCGGTCACGACGCGGAACGGGCCGGGACCGCAGCGCGCCGGACGGATCACCGCGCCGATGTTCCAGGCGGGTCTCCTTGGCGCCCAGCGAGCGGCGCAGCACGGCGCGGTAGCCCTGCCGGTAGGTAGGTTTGTGGACATAGAACTCGTCGGGTCCGACACGGCCCTGAACGATGTTCTCGCCCAGGCCGTAGGCGCCGGTGATGAACACCACGTCGCGGTAGCCGGTCTCGGTGTCGAGGGTGAAGGCCACCCCGCTTTCAGCCTGGTCGGAATTGACCATTGTCATCACCGCCACCGACAGCGCGACCTTCAGGTGATCGAACCCGTTGTTGATCCGGTAGACGATGGCCCGGTCGGTGAACAGCGAGGCGAAGCAGCGGCGGCAGGCCTCGACGACCGAGGCCGCGTCGGTGATGTGCAGGAAGCTGTCATGCTGTCCGGCGAAGCTGGCCGTGGGCAGGTCCTCGGCCGTGGCGGAGCTGCGCACGGCCACCGTCAGGCCCGGGCCCCGCTCGCGCCGCAGCGCGTCGAAGGCGGCGGCGATCGCCGCCG
>DAORNX010000253.1:0-4296 GCA_035441225.1 Caulobacter sp. | reverse complement strand
CCTGGGGCTGGCTGGACTTCGCCTTCTCCGCCTCGGCCTGGCTCAAGCGCGCGCCAGGCGTGGCGGCGATCAAGATCCCGGTTCTCGTGCTGGGCGCCGAGGAAGAACGCCTCGTCGACAACGCCGACCAGCGCGAGATCGTCGCCCGCATCCCCAACGGCCGCTGGCTCGAGGTCGCGGGCAGCTACCACGAGATCCTCCAGGAAACCGACGCCATCCGCGCGGTGTTCTGGCGCGAGTTCGACGCGGTCGCGGCCGCGCTCTGACGGGGACATGCACTTCAGTGCGTGTCCCCTGAAGCCGCCGGGGACACGCACTGAAGTGCATGTCCCTCTGCTAGTCCCGCGCCGCCCGTTTCAGCGCCACCAGCGCCTCGTCGAGGCAGGCCCGATCGCCCGCGAAGGCGAACTTGCCGCCATGCGACATCGCCGACGATCCGTCCCAGTGAGCGCAGACCCCGCCGGCCCCCTCGACCACGGCGATGACCGCCTCGACGTCCCAGACCTTCAGGCCGGTATCGAGCGCCAGGTCCATGGTCCCGGCCGCGACCATGGCGTAGCCGTAGGCGTCCAGCCCCAGCCGGGCGAGGCGCGCGGCCGCCCGCACCTGGGTCCAGGCGCCGAGCTCGGGGCCGGTCAGGATGTCGGGATCGGTGGTGCAGATGATCGCGTCGGTCAGTTTCGGGCAGGCGCGCACGCGCAGCGGCGCCTCGCGTCCGCGGCTCATCAGCCGCGAGCCGGTCGCGGCGCCGCCGATGTACAGCTCGCCGATATAGGGCTGGCCGATGGAGCCCAGCACGGGCCGGCCCTCGTGGCGCAGGCCGATCAGGGTGGTCCACAGCGGCAGGCCGGCGATGAAGGCGCGCGTGCCGTCGACGGGATCCAGCACCCAGACGAACTCGGCGTCCGGCCGGTCCTCGCCGTATTCCTCGCCGATCACCCCGTGGTCTGGATAACGGTGCGCGATCAGCGCCCGGATCGCCCGCTCGGCGCCCTTGTCGGCCTCGGTGACCGGGTCGAACCCGCCGTGCAGCTTGTTCTCCAGGCCATGGTCGGCCCGGAACAGCGGCAGGATCACGCCGGCCGACGCGCGGTTCAGCTCGATCAGGAAGGCGTCGAACTCGGCCAGACGGTCAGCGGAAAGGGTCATGCCCCACGGTTAGCGGGGGTCGGGTCCCTCAACAAGACCCGCCGCCGAAGGGACAGACACCCTGAGGTGTCTGTCCCCAACGGGGGCTCGGGCGGAGTGCGTCCTTCGACACGGCCCGTCGGGCCGGCCCAGGATGACGTACATTCCTGCACGTCATGGTGAGCAGCGCGAAGCGCGTGTCGAACCACGCAATCTCAGGCCGCGTCGGTCTCGCCGTTGAGCGACTTGGCCAGGTCGAGCAGGCGGCGACGGGGCCGCTCGCCGAGCTGGTAGTAGGCCCGGATCAGGTCGAGGGTTTCCTTGCGGGCGAACATCTCGCCCCCTTCGCCGTTGCTCTCGCTGGCCAGCTCGCGCCGGTCGGCGTCGGACAGGCCGTCGTAGAAGTAGCCGACCGGGACCTCGAGGGCCTCGGACAGCTGCCACAGCCGCGAGGCGGAGATGCGGTTGGCGCCGCATTCGTATTTCTGGATCTGCTGGAAGCGCACGCCGACCGTGCCGGCCAGCTGCTGCTGGGTCAGGCCGAGAAGACGGCGACGGCGCCGAAGCCGCTTGCCGAGATGAACGTCGATGTCGTTGCCCATGGGCTGTCGCCCCCGTTCTGTTGTTCAGGACGACTGTTCCGAAACGGAACGGTCAGGCTTCAATTCCGCAAGTCGCGCGCCAAGCGATCCGGCCCTGTGGATAAGCTCCTGCCGGGAGATCACGTCGGGCGCGATTCCCACCGGGGCTCGAAGCACGCTAGGTAACGGACATGGCTGACAAGCGCGTTACATTCGGACAGGACCTGGTCTGGCGGCTCGAAGCCATCGGCTTCGATCTGTTCACCTTCCTGTTCCGCCTGCTGCCTGTCGATGCGGCATCGTGGCTGGGCGGCGCGCTGGCCCGGCTGATCGGGCCGCTGACCAGGACCCACAGGCTGGCCGACCAGAACCTGCGGCTGGCCTTTCCCGAAAAGGACGCGGCCTGGCGCCGGCGGATCCTCGCCGAGCAGTGGGAATGCAACGGCCGCACGGTGGCGGAATTCCCGATGATGGACCGCCTGCTGCCCTCGACCGGCCGGGTCGAGGTGGTGAACGGCGAGCGGCTGGCCGAGATCGCCGCCGGCGGCAAGCCGGTGGTGTTCGTCTCGGGCCACTTCTCCAACTGGGAGGTGATGCCGGCCGTGATCGTCAATTCGGGGATCAACTGCGAGATCACCTATCGCGCGGCCAACAACCCCTATGTCGACAGGCGCATTCGCGACAGCCGCTTCCGCTATGGCGTGCGGCTGTTCGCGCCCAAGGGCGGCGACGGCGCGCGCGAGATGCTCGAGGCCCTTGGCAAGGGCGTCTCCGTCGCCCTGATGAACGACCAGAAGTTCAACCGCGGCGGGGTGGCCGCGCCCTTCTTCGGCCGGCCGGTGATGGCCGCGCCCGGCCCGACCCGCCTGGCCCTGCGCTTCGACACTGTGCTGCAGCCGATGTGCGTGCAGCGCACGAAGGGCGCGCGGTTCCGGGTGGTGGTCTACGAGCCTATCGTGCTTGAGCGCACGGCCGACCGCACGGCCGACATCGAGGCCGGCGTGCGGCGCGTCACCGCCTTCGTCGAGGCGCGCGTGCGCGAGCGGCCGGGGGAATGGTTCTGGGTGCACCGGCGCTGGCCCAACGAGGCCTATGCCGAGCTCGAGGCGACCGGCGGCTAGAGCGCGTTCCGACTGGTGGGAACCGGTAATCGGGTAAAACGCGCGACCACGAAAAGCCTGGAGGTTCCCGCCTTCGCGGCGCCAGTCGGGTTCTCAAAGCCCTCAAGGGCTGACTGTCGATTGATCCTAGGCCTGGGCCTGGGCGGGACCCGGGGCGGCGCCGTCGTTGACGTCGTCGATGCCGCGCCGACGCGGGCCGAAATAGTCCTCGGTGCGGACGAACGGCCGGGGGTGGAAGACGACGGCGGTGATGCGGTCGATGATCGACCGGGCCGTCACCGGCTTGACCACCAGCTCGGTCACGCCGGCGTCGCGCGCCTCGCAGACGCGCGGACGGTCGGCGAAGCCGGTCATCATGATGATCGGCAGATAGGGGTTCTTGCTGTCGGCCGAATTGCGCACCATGCGGGTGAACTCGACGCCGTCGATCGGGTGCATGCGGAAGTCGATGATGGCGATGTCGGCGGGCCATTCGCGCAGGGCCTGCAGCCCCTCGGCGCCGTCGCGGGCTTCGCGGACCTCGCGGATGCCCACGCCCTTGAGGATCGTGGCCACGATGGCGCGCATGTGCTGGTTGTCGTCAACCAGCAGCACTTTCAACGCGCCCAATCCCGAATCCATGGAGCCCTCGATCCCTGCGCCGGTTCATGGCCGGCGCGTTGTTCTGATTCCGGTTTGAATAGGGCTCCGCACCCTTAAGATTGGTTACCATCAGGCCGGCGGCTTGAGCCCGACCAGCAGCATCGGGTCGAGATTGCGGCCCCGCCACTTCATCCGCCAGCACAGGTGCGGCCCGGTGGCCCGCCCGGTCATCCCGACGGCGCCGATGACCTGGCCGGTGGCGACCGTGTCGCCGGCCCGCACATCGATGCGCGACTGGTGCAGGTAGACGCTGATCAGGCCCTGGCCGTGGTCGATCATCGTCAGCCCGCCCTCGTAGTGCATCGCGGGGTTGGACAGCACCACCACCCCGGCGGCCGGAGCCATGATCGGCGACCCCTGGGGCGCGGCCAGGTCGGATCCGAAATGCGGCGTCTGCGGAACGCCGTTGAGGATCCTCTGGCCGCCGAATCGCGCGCTCAGCCGCCAGGTCTTGAGCGGCATGACGAAACCGTTGTGGAAGGCGTCGCCGTCGATGCGGCTGGCGTAGCCGGTCGCCTTCATCGCCGCCTCGGCGCGGATCCGCTCGAGCAGGGCCGGATCGGTCGGGGTGACCTGGTCGCGCGGCAGGCCGCCGATGCGCTGCACGTCGAACTCGCCGGGGGCGATGGTCATGGCGTAGGTGGTCGCGCCCAGCTCGGTCTCGACGGTCACGGTCGCCGTCGGGCCGGCGTCGCGATCGAAGCCGAGGAACACGTAGCCGGCCTGCGAGGCTGTCCCGACCAGTTCGTCGTCGAGCCAGACGCGGGCCCGGGGGCTGGTCAGGGCGATGGCGCAGCCGCCCTGGCGATAGCGTCCGGTGACCA
>DAORNX010000252.1:3157-4305 GCA_035441225.1 Caulobacter sp. | reverse complement strand
CGGCGCCCGGCGGCCCGGCGACGACGGCGCCGGCGATCGCGCCGGTGGCGGCGCGTTGCTGCATGTTGTGGCCGCAACCGGCCAGACCCGCGCCCGCGAGAACCAGGAGGGCGAGGGGAAGCGTCGAACGAAGGCTCATGGCGATATCTCCGGATCGCCCGAACGGGCGGCCTGTGGGTCGAACGGCTGGGGAAGGGCGAGGTTCCCGCCGCCGATGCCGACCGTTTCGCGGCGCCGCACCGGCCTTTTCGACTCGCCCGGGAGTCGTTGTGAAACAAGGGGACTCGCCAGCCGGGCCGGGTCCGCCGGCCAGTGTTTCATGCTGCAATGCAACATTCTCTTGCGAATCGCGTGCTTTTGGGCCATAAGACCGGCCACAAGTCGGACTTCGACCATTTCGTGAACCGGTTAAGTCCCCATCCTGTCAGGCCGCGCTGGCGTCTTTCAGGGTGATTGTCGGGGGGCAATCCGCCCTCGTCGCACAGGACACGAAACTCTTGTCATCCCGAATCCAGACGCGCGCACCCGTGCGCGCGCTGATGAGCGTCGCTTTGACCGGAACGCTGGTGGGCTCGGCCTGCGGCGCGATCGTCGGCGGCGCCTACCTTATGGGCGGCATGGCCCAGGCCGCCGTCCAGCACCAGCGCGTGTCGCAGATCGCCGACGTCGCCTCGGGCAGCTATTCCGACGCCTCCCTTGAACGCATGGTCGACGGCATGGATCCGGCGGCCCTCGCCGTGGCCCAGCGTCACGACCCCTTCACCAGCGCCGGCGGCGCCCAGCGCGACCGGCAGGCGGCCCTGTTCGCCGCCCGGCTCGAGCGCCGCGCCTCCGCCGCCCGCCCATCGGGCGAGGGCCTGCTGCTGCGGGCCAGCTTCGGCGGGCCATTCAACCCCGCCGCCGAACCCTTCCGCCTGAACGGGGCGCTGGAGGATTCCCGTGATCTCGAATGCCTGACCCAGGCCGTCTATTACGAGGCCCGTGGCGAGACGCCGGCCGGTCAGGCCGCTGTCGCCCAGGTGGTGCTCAACCGGGCCCGCCATCCGGCCTTCCCCAAGACGGTCTGTGGCGTGGTCTTCCAGGGCGCCTACCGGGGCGGGGTCTGCCAGTTCAGCTTCGCCTGCGACGGCTCGATGCACCGTCGACGG
>DAORNX010000252.1:0-3122 GCA_035441225.1 Caulobacter sp. | reverse complement strand
CGCGTCGCCGCCCGCGCCCTGTCGGGCGGGGTGATGACCGAGGTCGGCAACGCCACCCATTTCCACACCATCCGGGTCTCGCCGGGCTGGGGACCGCATCTGGTGCGGGTCGGCCAGGTCGGGCTGCATGTGTTCTACCGCTTCGGCGGTCGCGGCGGCGCGCCGGGCGCCTTCGATCGCACCCCGGCGCGGTCGGGTCCGGAGATGGGCGATCGTCCGATCTACGCCAGCCTCGGCTCGCCCGCCGAACCGATCCCCTACGCGGCCCTGGCGCCCTCGACCGAGGCGGTGTTCATCGCCGCCACGGCCCAGGCCCCGACCGAGATCACCGTCTCGGACAAGGGCATCGGCGGGGCCGGCGGCAAGCCGTCCGAGCCGGCCTCGGCGCCGCGCCGCGAGGCGGCTTCGGAGCCGGTCGCCGTCAAGGCTGGTCCATCGACGCCTTCAACTGCTTCCTGACCGAACCGGGCATGAAGCGGGTGGCGAAACGCAGCTGCTTGCCGGCCTTGCCGACGATCCAGTGCACGTCCTTGCCCTGGAGCGAGCGCCAGATCACGTCGGCGGCCTCCTCGACGGTGTAGACCTCCGAGCCGCCCGCGCGGATGGCGTCGGCGATCTTCTCGTTGCTGCCCTGCGAGCCCGCCTGCAGGATCGGCGTGTCGACGAACCAGGGCATGATGCAGCGCACCGCCACGCCGTGGCGGCTGAACTCGATGTCGAGCGCCTCCGACAGACCCTTCACCGCGAACTTGGTGGCGCAGTACATGGCCATCTTCGGCGCGCCGAACAGGCCGGCGCAGGACGCGACATTGACGAGCGTCGATCCGGGCGTACCGATCAGCAGCGGCAGACCGGCCCGGGCGCCGTTGGACACGCCCTTGATATTGATGTCGATCTGCCGGTCGATTTCGTCGTCGGGCTGGTCCTCGAACCAGCCGTAGTTGGCGATGCCGGCGTTGTTGAGCAGCACGTCCAGCCGGCCGTCGGTCGCCCTGGCGAAGGCGGCCAGCTCCTTCTTCCAGGCCGCGCGGTCGCGGACATCGAGCTTGTGGACGCTGCAGGCGCCCGCGCCGAGCGCGACCTGGGCCGCCTTCAGGCCGGCGGTGTCGATGTCGGCCAGGCCGACGAACCACCCCTCCCGGGCGAAGCGCTTCGCCGTGGCCAGGCCGATGCCGCTGGCGGCGCCGGTGATGAAGATGCACTTGCGGCCGTCGGCGCCCATGGTCGGTCTCCCCGTGACTTTCGGCCAGACAATCCGGTTGCCGCCGGGGCGGTCAAGCCAGGAACATGCCCACGCCCGCGACGGCCATGACCCCGGTGGCGACCCAGCCCAGGATCTTCAGCGTCCGGCCGATGACGAACGGCCCCATCACCGACTTGCGCGAGGCGATGATCATGGCCACGACCATAATCGGCACCGCGACCAGGCCGTTGATCACCGCGCTCCAGAACAGGGCCTTGATCGGATCGATCCGGGTGAAGGTCATCAACACCCCGCCGAGGGTGGCCGCGGCGATGATGAAGTAGAAGCCCGGCGCCTGGCCGAGCTTGCGGTTCAGGCCCATCGGCCAACCGAACGACTCCGCGATGGCATAGGCCGCCGCCCCTGCCAGCACCGGCACCGCCAGCATTCCCGTGCCGATGATCCCCAGGCTGAACAGCGCGAAGGCCAGGTCCCCGGCGATGGGTCGCAGGGCCTGGGCGGCCTGGGCGGCGGTGTCGATGGTGGTCACGCCGTTGGCGTGCAGCGTCACAGCCGTGGTCAGGATGATGAAGAAGGCGATCAGGTTCGAGAAGGCCATGCCCGCCCAGGTGTCGAGCCGGATGCGGCGCAGTTCGGACGCGGCCAGGTCGGGCGTGCCCAGCAGCGATCGGCGCTCGGGCAGGTGGCCGAGGTCCTCGACCTCCTGCGAACTCTGCCAGAAGAACATGTAGGGGCTGATGGTCGTGCCGAACAGCGCCACGACCATGGTCAGGGTGGCCGGGTTCAGGGCCAGTTCCGGAACCAGGGTGCGCCAGGCCACCTCGGCCCAGGGGATCTTCACCGTGAACACGATCCCGGCGTAGGCCAGAAGCGACAGCGTCAGCCACTTGAGCACCTTGACGTAGCGCTTGTAGCTCATGAACACCTCGATCAGCACGCAGCCGAGCCCGAACACGGCGACGTAGACGAACTTGTCCACGCCCGGCGCCACCAGGGCGGCGGCTTCGCCCATCGCCGCGATGTCGGCGGCGATATTGATCGTGTTGGCCGCCAGCACCGCCAGCACCAGCAGCGCCAGCATCCAGGCGGGAAAGACCCGCTTGATGTTGGCCGCCAGGCCGTGGCCGGTGACCCTGCCGATGCGGGCGACGATCTGCTGGATGCCGGCCAGCAGCGGATAGGCCAGCACCACGTTCCACAGCATGTTGAAGCCGAACGCGGCTCCGGCCTGGGAATAGGTGGCCACGCCGCTCGGATCGTCGTCGGCGGCGCCGCTGATCAGGCCCGGACCGAGCCGGCCGAGCAGGCTGGGCCTGCGGTCGCGGGGCGGGGGAACGGTCATGTGTCTCTCGGGGGAGGTTCGGCCTACAGCTTGAGCAGATAGACGTGTTCGCCGTCCAGAACGACCTCGCCCTTCTGGTTGGTGACGGTGGCTTTCATCCGGACGATGCCGGTCGTCCGTTGCGGCGTCAGCGCGGTGATCTCCAGAGCGGGATAGAGGGTGTCGCCCGGATAGGCGCTCTTGAGGACCTTCGCGTGAACCTCGATCATCCCCAGCAGGGCGTCGCCGATCTCGTGCGGGAACAGGCCGGCGCCGGCGGCGGTGAAGCACAATACCTGCAGCCCGTGGGCGAGCGGTCCCGGATGGCCCAGCGCCTGGCAGTATTCGGCGTCATAGTGGATCGGATGGTTGTCCAGGCTGACCGCCTGGAAGGCGACGAAATTGCCGTCGCCCAGGGTGCGGGACGGCAGGGGGTAACGGTCGCCGACCTTCAGGTCCGCGAACCCCTTGGCGGGAACGACACGGTGGGCGGCGTAGATCTCGGGGAGGGGCATGGCTCTGAGGGGCTGGGGATTAGGGGCTAGGGAGTAGGGAGTAGGGAGTAGGGAGTAGGGAGTAGGGAGTAGGGAGTAGGGA
>DAORNX010000251.1:0-4337 GCA_035441225.1 Caulobacter sp. | reverse complement strand
GTTACGAGTACCCTGACCAGAAGATCCCCGAGTACATCTCGGCCATGCTTCCCGAGGACGAGCTGGCCAAGCGCGGCCTGCCGCACAGCCTGTATCGCCTGGCCGCGACGGAACCGATGGTCGTGCCGGTCGGCAAGGTCGTCCGGGTCCAGGTCACCGGCGCCGACGTGATCCACGCCTTCGCCCTGCCGGCCTTCGGTCTCAAGACCGACGCCATTCCGGGACGCCTGAACGAGACCTGGTTCACGGCCGAGAAGGTGGGCACCTACTACGGCCAGTGCTCGGAGCTCTGCGGCGTCGACCACGCCTTCATGCCCATCGAGATCAAGGTGGTCAGCCAGGCCGACTTCGACGCCTGGGTGGCTTCCAAGGCTCCCGCCGCCGCGCCGACACCCGTCGCCGCGCCGGCGACCGATGGCGCCGCACCCGCCCTGACCCCCACGGCGGCTCCGGCCGTCCCCGTCGCCGGCGTCGCGCCGGCGACCGCGAACTGATTTCAGGATACAGACCGATGGCTCACGCCGCCGCTCACGACGATCACGAAGCCGAGCACATCCCCGGCTTCTTCACCCGCTGGTTCTTCTCGACGAACCACAAGGACATCGGCACGCTGTACATCATCTTCGCCATCATGGCGGGACTGGTGGGCGGCGCCCTGTCGGGTCTCATCCGCTGGGAGCTGGCTGAACCCGGCATCCAGATCTTCGGCCCCAACTCGGCCGTCAGCCTGCTGGGCCTGATCGACCAGAGCCACCACGGCTACAACGCCGTGGTCACCGCCCACGCCCTGATCATGATCTTCTTCATGGTCATGCCGGCGATGATCGGCGGCTTCGGCAACTGGTTCGTGCCGATCATGATCGGCGCGCCGGACATGGCCTTCCCGCGGATGAACAACATCTCGTTCTGGCTGCTGGTCGCCGCCTGGGTCCTGCTGCTGACCTCGATGTTCGTCGACGGCGGTCCGGGCCACGGCTTCGGTGGCGGCTGGACGATCTACCCGCCGCTGTCGACCTCCGGACATACCGGCCCGTCGATGGACCTGGCCATCTTCTCGCTCCACCTGGCGGGCGCCAGCTCGATCCTCGGCGCGATCAACTTCATCACCACCATCTTCAACATGCGCGCGCCGGGCATGACCCTGCACCGCATGCCGCTGTTCGTCTGGTCGATCCTGGTCACCGTCTTCCTGCTGCTGCTGTCGCTGCCGGTTCTGGCGGGCGCCATCACCATGCTGCTGACCGACCGCAACTTCGGCACCCACTTCTTCGACCCCGCCGGCGGCGGCGATCCGGTGATGTTCCAGCACCTGTTCTGGTTCTTCGGTCACCCGGAAGTGTACATCCTGATCCTGCCGGGCTTCGGCATGATCAGCCACATCGTCTCGACCTTCTCCAAGAAGCCGGTGTTCGGCTACCTCGCCATGGCCTACGCCATGGTCGCCATCGGCTTCGTCGGCTTCATCGTCTGGGCCCACCACATGTACACCGTGGGCATGGGCATCAACCTGCGGGCCTATTTCGTGGCCGCCACGATGGTCATCGCCGTCCCGACCGGGGTGAAGATCTTCAGCTGGATCGCGACGATGTGGGGCGGCTCGCTCGACTTCAAGACGCCGATGCTCTGGGCGATGGGCTTCATCTTCCTGTTCACCGTCGGCGGCGTCACCGGCGTGGTGCTGGCCAACGCCGGCATCGACTACAGCCTGCATGACACCTACTACGTGGTGGCCCACTTCCACTACGTGCTCAGCCTGGGCGCGGTGTTCGCCATCTTCGCCGGCTTCTTCTACTGGTTCGAGAAGATGTGGGGCGTGAAGTACAACGAGTTCCTGGGCTGCGTGCAGTTCTGGATCATGTTCATCGGTGTGAACCTGGTGTTCTTCCCGCAGCACTTCCTCGGGCTGCAGGGCATGCCGCGCCGCTACGTTGACTATCCCGACGCCTTCTCGCTGTGGAACAAGGTCTCCTCGATCGGCTACGTGATCACCGCCGTCGGCGTGGTCGTGTTCCTGGTCATCCTGCTGGAGGCGGCCATCCGTCGCCGCAAGGCCGAGGCCAATCCCTGGGGCGAAGGCGCCACGACGCTGGAGTGGACCCTGTCCTCGCCGCCGCCGTTCCACCAGTTCAACGAACCGCCGGTGATCGAGGCGGACCACCACTAGGTCCGCGTCCATCGGAAGCACCTGGAGGGGCGCGTCAGGGTTGGACCCGGGCGCGCCCTTCCCTTATGAAGCCATCACCCATGACCCAGCCCGCCGCCCTCAAGGCCCGCGCCGCCGTCCCGGCGCTGTGGACGGACTACCTGCAGCTTCTCAAGCCGCGGGTGATGTCGCTGGTGGTGTTCACCGCCCTGACCGGACTGATCTGCGCGCCGACGGCGATAAACCCGGTGCTCGGCGCCGTGGCGGTGCTCTGCATCGCCGTCGGGGCCGGCGCGTCGGGCGCGCTGAACATGTGGTTCGACGCCGACATCGACGCGCGCATGCGCCGCACCCGCGGCCGGCCGGTTCCGGCCGGCAAGGTGCAGGGCGGCGAGGCCCTGGCCCTGGGCGTGGCCCTGTCGCTGTTCTCGGTCATGCTGATGGGCATGACGACCAACTGGCTGGCGGCCGGCATGCTGGCCTTCACCATCCTGTTCTACGCCGTGATCTACACGATGTGGCTCAAGCGCTCGACGGCGCAGAACATCGTCATCGGCGGTCTCGCCGGCGCCCTGCCGCCGGCCATCGGCTGGGCCGCCGCCTCGGGCGACGCGCCGCTGAACGCCTGGCTGCTGGTGCTGATCATCTTCATGTGGACGCCGCCGCACTTCTGGGCCCTGTCCCTCTACACCGCGGAGGACTACGCTAGGGCCGGCGTTCCGATGATGCCGGTGGTCAAGGGCGCGGCCTCGACCCGGCGGCAGATCCTCCTCTATTCGCTGGCCCTGATCCCGGTCTGTCTCGCCCCGGCCGCGACGGGCCTGGGCGGGCCGGTCTATCTGGCGGTGGCGGCGCTCGGCGGCCTGGTCTTCCTGCTGCTGGCCTGGCGGCTGTTCCGGTCGAAGGCCGGCGACGCGCCAGACGAGCGAATCGAGGGCGAGGACCGGCTGTACGCCGTCCGCGCCGGGGCGCGGGACGCCCGCAACCTGTTCGCCTTCTCGATCCTGTATCTCGCCCTGCTGTTCGCCGCCCTGCTGGGCGAGCACCTGCTGGGCGTCGCGCCACTGGAGCTGCTGTCATGACGCCCGAGCCGATCGAACGGCCGAAATACGACGTCGAGGCGTTCCGCAAGGCGCGCGCCGGCCGCAACATCGCCCTGGGCCTGGGCCTTGTGGCCTTCGTGATCATCGTGTTCGTCGTCACCGTCATCCGGATGGGAGCCAATGCGCAGCCCCACTTCTGACGCCGATCGCCGCAGGGCGGGCCGCAACGCCCGCCTGGCCATCATCTGCGGTGTCGTGTTCGCCGGCATGGTCGGGGCGGCCTACGCCTCCGTGCCGCTCTACAAGGCCTTCTGCCAGCTGACCGGCTTCGACGGCACCGTGCGCAAGGCCGAGGCCGCGCCGGACCGGGTGCTCGACCGCAAGCTGACCATCCGGTTCGACGCCAACGTCCGCGACCTGCCCTGGACCTTCACGCCCAGCCAGGTCAGCCAGGAGCTGAAGATCGGCGACACGGGACTGGCCTTCTACAAGGTGACCAACAACGGCAAGACGCCGCTGACGGGCCGGGCCAGCTACAACGTGATCCCCGAATCGGCCGGGCTGTATTTCCAGAAGCTCGAGTGCTTCTGCTTCACCGACCAGACCATCGCTCCCGGGGCGACCGTCGAATTCCCCGTGGTCTATTTCGTGGACCCCAAGTTCGCGGATGATTTCGAGACCCGCGGGGCCCAGGAAGTCACTCTTTCCTACACCTTCTTCCCCTCAACGGAGAAGAAGACCCAAGCGGCTCTTGGCGGAAGCGCCGGGGCGAGGCTATAGCACCCTGAAGAGGGAGCGGCCCGCCGCTTCCGGGGGAAGAAGAGGTTCAGGCACGATCATGGCCCACGGCGCCGTCAAACACGACTACCATCTGGTCAATCCCAGCCCCTGGCCGCTGGTCGGATCCTTCGCCGCGATGGTGATGATGATCGGCGCGGTCATCTGGATGAAGGGCCTGTTCGGCATCGACAAGGGCACGCCCTGGATCGCGCTGCTGGGTCTCGGCCTGGTCCTGCTGACCATGGTCGGCTGGTGGATCGACGTGACCCGCGAGGCCAACGCCGGGGATCACACCCCGGTCGTCTCGATCGGCCTGCGCTACGGCATGATCCTGTTCATCGCCTCGGAAGTGATGTTCTTCGTCGCCTGGT
>DAORNX010000250.1:0-4343 GCA_035441225.1 Caulobacter sp. | reverse complement strand
GGCTGACCGCCCGGCGGTTCTCGCAGCTGCTGGAGGATGCCGCCGCCGGGGCCGGCATCGACCCGGCGCGGGTCAGCCCGCACGTGCTGCGCCACGCCTTCGCCACCCACCTGCTCGAGGGCGGCGCCGACCTGCGCGTGGTCCAGACCCTGCTCGGGCACAGCGACATCGCCACCACCCAGATCTACACCCACGTCGCCGGCGAGCGGCTGGCCGAGGTGGTGCGGAGCAAGCACCCGCTCGCGCGCAAGCCCTAGCATCCTTTACAGCCGCAAAGGTTGAGGTATCGTCGTTCGCTCAACGGGCGAGGGAGGCCGGCATGGCCTGGGGCGATCCCCTGAAGCGCGGCGACAAGGGCGCCGACGTGATCGAGCTGCAGATGCGGCTGGCGGGCTTTCGCGGAACCCTGCCGGATGGCGACTACGGCCCGGGCACGGAGCTGCAGGTGGTGACCTTCCAGCGCGACGTGATGGCGATGACCCGGCCCTCCGGCGCGGCCGACGCCGCCACCCTCGCGGCCATCGACGCCTTCGGCGCCGCCCATCCCGTCGACTTCCGGCAACTGGCCTGCCGGTGCGGCGTCTGCGGCGGCTTCGGACGTGGCCTGTTCAAGGGCCGGTACAGGGGCGAGGTGAAGGCCGAGGTCTGGCACCGCTACGAGTATCCGGGCATCCATCGGATGCTGCTGTGGGCCTATCGCGCGGCGATGGTCTACAGCGCGCCGAAGGGCTGGAGGCTGACGGTCAACTCCGGCTACCGCTGCTCGGAGGACAACCGCCAGCATGGCCGGTCCTCGACCAACCATCACGGCAAGGCCATCGATATCGACATCCTCGACGCGCCGTCGAAGATGATCGACCGCGAGCGCTGCAACGCCCTGCGCGGCCTGCTGGTGGAGAAGGCCAACGCCCAGGTCGGCTGGTCCGCCGCCAACCGCAAGGCGCTGGAGCCCGCGGACATCGCCCCGACCTGGGTGCACTACGACGTGCGCAGCTACAGCAGCCGCTATCTGGCCGACCGCTATTTCGTGAAGACGCAGGCGGAGCTCGACGCGGCGCCGGTGGTGTAGGGGGCGGCCCAGCTTGAGTTTGGCCGGCGCGGGTCGGGGGTCTAAGGACAGGCTTTTCCGAGTCGAAAGGACCTGGCCATGGAAACCCGCGACAGCAACGGCGCCCTCCTTGCCGACGGCGACAGCGTCACCCTGATCAAGGATCTCAAGGTCAAGGGCTCGGGCGGCGTGACCCTCAAGCGCGGGACCCTGGTCAAGAAGATCCGCCTGACCGGCGATCCCGACGAGATCGAGGCGAACGTCGACAAGGTGAAGGGCCTCGTGCTGCGCACCGAGTTCGTCAAGAAGGCCTAGAGGCTGAACGGCCTTGCCGGCACGCCGGGCCGGCGCGCTATGGTCACGATACCGTAGCCGACCCCGGACACCGGCCTTCGCCGGGAACCCGCCGCAAGGTACGGCCCCCGAAGGGAGCGCGCGTGCAGACCGACCTGGAAGCCCTCGGCCATATCGACAAGCTGGTGTTGTTCAACATCGGCAAGACCCAGGTGACGTCCGGCGGCCTGATCGTGGCGCTGTTGACCATCGTCGCCGCCCTGGTGGCCGCGCGGCTGGTCGGGCTGACGCTTCAGCGGGTGCGGGCCAGGGCGACCCGGGGCGGGGCGGCCCTCTACATCGTCGAGAAGCTGTCGGTGTACGGCCTGGTCGTGTTCGGCGCGATCGCGGGGATCTCGACCCTCGGCGTCGACCTGTCCTCCCTGGCGGTGTTCGGCGGCGCCCTGGGCGTCGGCGTCGGTCTCGGCCTGCAGGGGGTGGTCAAGGAGTTCGTCTCCGGCATCGTGCTGATCTTCGACGAGTCCCTGCGGGTCGGGGACTACATCGAGCTGGAAAGCGGTCAGCGCGGCGTGATCCACGAAATCGGCGCCCGCGCGACCCGCATCCGCAACAACGACAGCGTCGACATCCTGATCCCCAACAGCCAGCTGATCCAGGGCACGGTGACCAACTGGACCCTGCGCGGCCACACCCGGCGCATCCGCATCCCGTTCCGCGCGGCCTATGGCGTCGACAAGGAGAAGGTGCGGGACGCGGTGCTGGAGGCGGCCATGGCCGTGCCCTTCACCCTGCCCGACAGCGGCGCCTTCCGGAACCAGGTCTGGCTGGTCGGCTTCGGCGACTCGGCGCTGAACTTCGAACTCGTGGTGTGGCCCAGGCTCGAGGCGGTCAAGCGGCCCAACGCCATGCAGGCGGCCTACACCTGGGCGATCGACGACGCCCTGCGCAAGGCCGGCATCGAAGCGCCCTTCCCGCAGCAGGACCTGCGCATCCGCACGCTGTTCGGCGAGGAGGGCGAGGCCGCGCTGAAGACCCTGGGGCTGGAGCCGGCCGCGCAGCGCGCTGGCCGGGCGCGCCGCTCCCGCGCCTCGAGCAACGACGCCGCCGAGGACCTTCTGCGCCCGGACGAGGAGCCGGACAGCCCTCCCCGCAAGCCTTGACGGCCTCGCGGCGCCGCCGCAAAACATCTCGCAATTGCGAAAAGCAGGGACGGGGATGACGCCATGAAGACGCCGCGCGGGTTTTTCAAGCCACTGGCCATCGGCGCCCCGGCGCCGCTGCGCGAGCTGCCGGTGCGGGTCGAGCGGATGATCCACTTCGTCCCCGCCCACCTGGAAAAGGTCCGCGCCAAGGTTCCCGAAATCGCTCCGACCGTCGACGTGATCCTCGGCAACCTTGAGGATGCGATCCCGGCGGAGGCGAAGGATGCGGCGCGCGCGGGCTTCATCGAGATGGCCAACGCCACCGACTTCGCCGCCATGGGCGTGGGCCTGTGGACGCGCATCAACTGCCTCAACTCGCCCTGGCACCTGGACGACGTGCAGGACATCGTCGCCGGCGTCGGCGACCGGCTCGACGTGATGATGGTCCCCAAGGTCGAGGGGGCCTGGGACATCCACTACATGGACCAGCTGCTGGCGCTGCTGGAGGCGAGGCACGGGCTGAAGAAGCCGATCCTGCTGCACGCCATCCTCGAGACGGCGGAAGGCGTCAACAACGTCGAGGCCATCTGCGCCGCCAGCCCGCGCATGCAGGGCATCAGCCTGGGCCCGGCCGACCTGGCCGCCAGCCGGCAGATGAAGACCACCCGCGTCGGCGGCGGCCACCCGTTCTACAAGGTGCTGGAAGACCCGCGAGATGATGGCGCTCCACGCGCGAGCGCCCAGCAGGACATCTGGCACTACACCTTCGCCAGGATGGTCGACGCCTGCGCCGCCCATGGCATCAAGCCGTTCTACGGCCCGTTCGGCGACATTTCCGACGGCGAGGCCTGCGAGCAGCAGTTCCGCAACGCCTTCCTGCTCGGCTGCGCCGGGGCCTGGAGCCTGCATCCGAACCAGATCGCCATCGCCAAGCGGGTGTTCAGCCCCGACCCGGGCGAGGTGGCCTTCGCCAAACGCATCCTCGAGGGCATGCCCGACGGCACCGGCGTGGTCATGCTCGACGGCAAGATGCAGGACGACGCCACCTGGAAGCAGGCGAAGGTGATGGTCGACTGCGCCAGGCAGATCGCCGCCAAGGACCCGGAATACGCGGCGCTCTACGGGCTGTGACAGAAGGGGACATGTACCAAAGGTACGTGTCCCCTCAGCTCGCCTCCACCCGGAACCACGGCTCGTGGTCCGGCGCGGTGGTCACGCCGCCGACGGGCATCACCGGACGGTCGCTCTCCAGCGAAACCTCGAACCGCTCCAGCACCGTCGCCAGCACGATCGACGCCTCGGCCAGGGCGAACGCCGCGCCGATGCAGATGCGCGGCCCGGCGCCGAACGGCAGGTAGGCCGGCTCGCTGATCCACGGCTGGGCCTTGCCCGCGAAGCGCTCGGGCATGAAGGCGGTCGGATTGTCCCACCACGCCGTGTGCCTGTGCATGACCCACGGGCTGATCCAGACCAGGCAGCCCTTGCCCAGGCTCTCGCCGCACAGCACGACCGGCTCGACCACCTGGCGCATGATGATCGGCACCGGCGGGTAAAGCCGCAGGGCCTCGAGCAGCGACATCTTCAGCCGCGGCCAGTGCTGCAGATCCTCCAGCGACGTCACGCGATCGGGCGGGAAGGCGCGGACCTCGGCGCGCAGGCGGGCCTGTTCGGCGCCGTCGAGCGCCAGCAGGTAGCTGGCCCAGAACAGCAGGCGCGAGGTGGTCTCGAAGCCGGCGAACAGCATGGTCGCGCACTGGTCGCGCACCTCGGCGTCGGACAGGGGCTGGCCGGTCTCCGCGTCGCGTACGGCCAGCAGCCGGTCGAGCAGGTCGTCGTGGACGGCGCCGGGGGGCTCGGCG
>DAORNX010000249.1:0-4366 GCA_035441225.1 Caulobacter sp. | reverse complement strand
GCCACCGCCGCTACGCCGCCGGTCCGGCCGGTCCCCGCGGCGTGGCGGTAGTCGGTCACGCAGGCGCACAGGCCCGCGGCGGCCAGCATGACGAGCAGCTGCCGGCCGAAATGGCGCAGGGGACTTCTCACGCGGTCTTCCGGTCCGTCATGGTTCGACCGTGCCCTGCTCCTCGACGCCGTCCCGCGCCGGAGACGATCCCATAGGCCCCCGGTCCCGGTTTCCAAAGCGCGATGAACGCCAGGGCGACCCCGACCGCATCATCCCGCTGTTGCGCCGAACAGTTAAGCGCGTTCATGATCGAGGCAAGATGCTGCGGCTCGTCGGGGCGCCTCGGCCTGAGAGAGGACGCATGCCCGCGAGCGAGTCTGCCCGCCCCGACGATGACCGGGAACCCCTGTTCTGGCGCGCCATTCCGCTGCATCAGCCGCCCTGGCCGCAGGCGCTGCTGGTCACCGCGGCGGCGCTGGCGGTCGCCTCGGGGGCAAGGCTGGCGACGCTGGGATTCCCCGCCGGCTGGGGCGTGTCCTCGACCTATTTTCCGGCCTTCATCGTCGCCACCCTGTTCGCCGGACCAGCCTGGGGCTGGGGCTCGCTGGCGGTGGCCACGGCCGTGGGGATCAGTTCGCTGTGGAACCCGCTGGCCACGCCGTCGCAGCAAGGCACGCTGATCCTGTTCGCCCTCTCGGGGTCGTTGACGGTGATGGTGGCCAGCGGCCTTCGCACGGCGCTGGTCCGGCTGCGCCGCGAGGCGGTCGCCCGGGGCGAGGCCGAGGCGATGCTGCAGCTGGCCCAGGAAGCGGGCGGCCTCGGGCTGTGGGACTGGGACCTGGAGGTCGGCAAGGCTCGCTGGTCGCCCGGCGTGTTCCACAACCTCGGCATCGCACCCCGCACCGACCCGCCCGGCTATCAGGACCTGCTCGACCGGGTCCATCCCGACGATGTCGACCGGCTGCGGGCGGCCAACGCCGAGGCGATCCGCGAGGGGCGGTACTACCAGATCGACTACCGGGCGGTCGGCGAGGATGGCCAGGAGCGGTGGCTGCACGCCCGGGGGCAGGTCCATCGCGACGCGGCGGGCCGCGCCGTCCGCATCGTGGGCTACAATCTGGACGTCACCGCCCGCTACCGCGCCGCCGAGCAGCTGCGCGAGAGCGAGGCGCGCTTCCGCAGCCTCGCCGACAGCGCCCCGGCGCTGCTGTGGATTTCGCGGCTCGGCGGGGCGCGGGAGTTCGTCAACAGCGCCTATGTGGCCTTCCTGGGCGGCGGTTACGAGGAGGCCCTGGCCGTCGACTGGCGCACGCGCCTGCACCCCGATGACCTGCAGCGCATCCTGCGGGAACAGGTGGCCGGCGAGAGTTCGATGCAGCCGTTCTCGCTGGAGGCCCGCTATCGCCGGGCCGACGGCGCGTGGCGCTGGCTGCGCTCCTTCTCCCAGCCGCGAATCGACCCGGCCGGCGAGTTCGCCGGCTTCGGCGGCATCGCCTTTGACGTCACCGAGGCCAAGCAGGTCGAGGCCGACCTGCAGCATATCAACGAACTGCTCGAGGACCGCGTCCAGCAGGTGCTGGCCGAGCGCGACCTGGCCCAGGCGGCCCTGATCCAGTCGCAGAAGCTCGAGGCCCTCGGCCAGCTGACCGGCGGCGTGGCCCACGACTTCAACAACCTGCTGACGGTGATCATCGGCGCCCTGGACATCGTCCAGCGCCACCCGGAGGACACCGGGCGCACCGCCCGGCTGGGCAAGGCGGCGCTCGACGCGGCCCAGCGCGGCGAGCGGCTGACCCGCCAGCTGCTGGCCTTCTCCCGTCGCCAGCCGCTGCGGCCGGAGGTGGCGGCCATCGACGGCCTCCTGCGCGACAGCGAGACCCTGTTCCGCGGCGCGCTCGGCGAGCGGTTCATGTTCGACATGGCCCTGAACGCGGGCGAGGCGACGGTCAGCATCGATCCGGCGCAGTTCGACGCGGCGGTGATGAACCTGCTGGTCAACGCCCGCGATGCGTCTCCCGGCGGCGGCGCGGTGCTTGTCTCGACGGCCGTGGTTCGTCGCCCGGAGAGCGACGGGCTGCCCGCGGGCGAGTATGTGGCCATCAGCGTCCAGGACACCGGCGAGGGGATGGACGAGGCGACGCGGGCCCGCGTCTTCGAGCCCTTCTTCAGCACCAAGCCGGTCGGCAAGGGCACCGGCCTGGGCCTGTCCCAGGTCTATGGCTTTGTGCGCCAGAGCGGCGGCGAGGTGTCGATCGTCAGCGCCCCGGGTGGCGGCACGACCATCACCCTGTTGTTGCCCGTGTCCGCCGTCGCGGCGTCGAGCGACGACGCCGGCGCCCCGGCCTCACCGCGACCGCTGACCAGTCTGAACGTCCTGCTGGTCGAGGACGACCCCGACGTGGCGGTGCTCGCCGAGGCCATGTTGCGGGAGCTCGGGCACGACGTCCGGCTGGCCGCCGATCCCGCCCAGGCGCTGGAGCTCCTGGCGCGGGACCCGCGCTTCACCCTGCTGCTGACCGACATCGTCATGCCCGGAGACATGTCCGGACTGGACCTGGCCCGGGCCGCCGCGACCGCCCGGCCAGGCCTGCCGGTCCTGCTCAGTTCGGGCTATACCGGCGATGTGCTGACCTCGGCCGAGGAAGCGCCCTGGCCGCTGTTGCGCAAGCCATACACCCTCGACGGCCTGACCGGGGCGATCCACGAGGCCATTGAGGCGGTGGCCAGGCGGTACGTGAACGGATAGGCCCGACGGACTCCTTTCCTCCTCGATGGAGGAAGGCCCGGGGTTGGCCATCCGATAGCGGTTGCGCCTCCTGCATCGCGGGTCTATATCTCTCTTGCCTCTTATGCTCACTTATAGCATAAGTCGCGCGCCGCCGGGGTGGTTCGTCCGCTTCCGGCATTTTACAGGCCCCTGAAATGCTCAGTTTGAGCATAAGGAGGATCGAGATGGCCGACGGTTTCGCCCAGTTCGACTTCACCCCCGAGGTGGAAGCCGCCACCGCCCCGCTGTGGGAAAAGGTGAAGAGCCGCGTCTCGCCCCTCGAATGGCGCGTCCACGCGCCGTTGATCGCCGAGATCAACCGCCTCAAGCGCGAGAAGAACGCGGTCATCCTGGCCCACAACTACATGACGCCGGAAATCTTCCACGGCGTCGGCGACTATGTCGGCGACAGCCTCGGCCTGGCCCGCGAGGCGGCCCGCTCGGACGCCAGGATCATTGTCCAGGCCGGTGTGCACTTCATGGCCGAGACCAGCAAGGTGCTGTGCCCCGACAAGACCGTGCTGATCCCCGACATGCGCGCCGGCTGCAGCCTGGCCAGCTCGATCACCGGCGCCGACGTGCGGCTGATCAAGCAGCGCTATCCGGGCCTGCCGGTGGTCACATACGTCAACACCACCGCCGACGTGAAGGCCGAGACGGACATCTGCTGCACCAGCGCCAACGCCGTGCAGGTGGTCGAATGGGCCGCGAAGGAATGGGGCGTCGACCGGGTGATCCTGATCCCCGACGAGTTCCTCGCCCGCAATGTGGCGGCCCAGACCGCGGTGAAGATCATCGCCTGGCAGGGTCGCTGCGAGGTGCACGAGCGGTTCAACGCCCGGGACATCGCCGACCTGCGCGCCGCCTATCCCGGCGCCGAGGTGCTGGCCCATCCGGAATGCCCGGAGGAGGTGCTGGCCGCCAGCGACTTCGCGGGCTCGACGGCGGCGATGATCGACTATGTCGTCGACCGCCAGCCGAAGCAGGTCGTGCTGCTGACCGAATGCTCGATGGCCAGCAACATCGCCGCCGAGGCGCCGGGGACCGAGTTCCTCGGCCCCTGCAACCTGTGCCCGCACATGAAGCGGATCACCCTGGCCAACATCCACGAGGCGCTGGTCAGGGAGCAGTTCGAGGTCACCGTCGAGCCGGCCATGGCCGCGCGCGCCCGTCAGGCCGTTCAGCGGATGATCGACCTGCCCCCGCCCGCCACGCCGGCGCGTTACGACCTGGTCAAGGCCCGCCATCACGTCGACGTGGAGTTGATCTGATGATCGCCATCAGCAAGCTCGGCGTCGCCTACATGGTCAAGGCGACCCCGCCGGAAGTGACAAAGGCCTGGGGCAGCCTGCTGCCGATGAACGCCCGCAATGTCGTGGAGGAACTGATCCGCCACGGCTGCAGCCTGCAGGACGCGTTCGACGCCATGATCGTCGCCGACCCGACCCGCGCCGCCCTGGAGCTGAGATGACCGAGCGTATCCATCACGACGGGGTCCTGGTTGTCGGCGCGGGCCTGGCTGGCCTGACCGCCGCCATGGCGGCCGCGCCGCGCAAGGCGCTGGTGCTGTCGCCGACGCCGTTGAACCAGGGCTGCTCCTCGGCCTGG
>DAORNX010000248.1:0-4367 GCA_035441225.1 Caulobacter sp. | reverse complement strand
CGGCCGCCCCGGCGGCCCCCGCCGCGCCGCGCGCGATCCACGAGCGCGAGGACCGGGTGAAGATGACCCGCCTGCGCCAGACCATCGCGCGCCGGCTGAAGGAAGCCCAGAACAACGCCGCCATGCTGACGACCTTCAACGAGGTCGACATGAGCGCGGTCATGGCCCTGCGCAACCAGTACAAGGACAGCTTCGAGAAGAAGCACGGCGTGAAGCTCGGCTTCATGAGCTTCTTCGTGAAGGCCTGCGTCGCGGCCCTGCAGGCGGTGCCCGACGTCAACGCCGAGATCGACGGCACGGACATCGTCTACAAGAACCACTACGACATCGGCATCGCGGTCGGCACCGAGAAGGGCCTGGTGGTTCCCGTGGTGCGCGACGCCGAGGCCATGGGCCTGGCGGACATCGAAAAGGCCATCGGCGCGCTCGGCAGGAAGGCCCGCGACGGCCACCTGGCCATCGAGGATCTGCAGGGCGGCACCTTCTCGATCACCAACGGCGGCATCTACGGCTCGCTGATGTCGACCCCGATCCTCAACGCGCCGCAGTCCGGCATCCTGGGCATGCACGCGATCAAGGACCGGCCGATGGTCGTGGGCGGCCAGGTCGTGGTCCGGCCGATGATGTACCTGGCGCTCAGCTACGACCACCGCGTGGTCGACGGCCAGGGCGCGGTGACCTTCCTGGTCAAGGTCAAGGAAGCCATCGAGGACCCGCAACGGCTGTTGCTGGACGTCTGATCCTTGCTGGCGACGGCTCGCGGGCGTATCTACAGATTGTAGATACGAGGTTCGCGATGCCTGGTTTCGAGGAAGAGGGACTTCCCTGGCGCGCCGATGCGTCCGGCGCCCGCGCCAAGCTGTTCACGCACGGGGGCAGTCAGGCCGTGCGGCTGCCCAAGGCCTTCCGGTTCGAAGGAACCGAGGTCAGCGTGCGCCGCGAGGGTGACAAGGTCATCCTTGAACCGGTGAAGCCGCGCTATCCCAGGTCGCCGGAGGAGTGGACGGCGTTCTGGGCCCGGCTTGACGCCATGCGGGGCGATGACCTGATCGAACTGCCGGAGGATCCTCCGCCTCTGGACCGGGATTTCGGCTGGTGACGATCAGTCTCGATAGCAGCGCCGTGATCGACCTGATCAACAATCGATCTGAACACACACGCCAGCGCTTCGCGACCGCCATGGCATCGGATGAGCCCATCGTCATATCGAGCATCGTGATCCACGAAGTCATGTTCGGGGCCCTGATCAGCCGCCGCCCGGAGGAGCAGAAGGGGGTTCTGGAATCCCTGATCCATCCCTTCTCAATCGTGCCCCTGACGATCCAGGACGCGGAGGCGGCCGCGCGGGTGCGGAAGGCCTTGCGACAGGCGGGGAAGATCATCGGCCACATGGATATCCTGGTCGCCGGCCAGGCGCTCGGGCGGGGCTGGACAGTGGTCACATCCAATGCGCGCGACTTTCGCCGGGTCGAAGGCCTCAAGGTTATCGACTGGTCCGCCGCCTGAGTCCTGGCCGTTCCGGCTGCTGCTGGACGGTGGGGTCCTTCTCGGGTCATCCTCCGGTTTCAGAGGCGGAGGGCATATGGCGCTCGTTTCGGTCGCCCGCTACGCGGATCTGCAGGAAGCCCGGATCGCGGCCAGTCGGCTCGACTCGGCCGGGATTATGTCGCTCGTCCCCGACGCCAATCTGGGCTCGACCAACTTCTTTCTCGGCCAGGCCATCGGCGGCTATCGCCTGTGCGTGATCGATGAAGACCTCCAGGCCGCCCGCGACGTCCTGACGGGCTGTCGGACGGAGAACCCGGACGCGCTCAACTGGCGGGATCATCCTGACGCCGTCACGGCGGCCCCGTCGTCGATCTTCTGGGCCGTCGTCGACCCGACGGCCGGCGGCTGGGCCTGGGGCAGCCTCAGGCGCCGGTTCAGCCTGCCGGCCGCGATCGTCCTGGTCCTGAGCCTGGCCATGATCGTGACTCTGGTCGCCCTGACCGCCCTGTCCGGCGCGGGCCCATGAGCGACCCTGACCACAGCCTCCCGATCATCGACGGTCCGCCGCGGGGCAGCGGGCGATCGTCATAGCGGCCGGGTCGAAGCCACGCTTCCATCCGGCCTTTCTGTCGTCGCGCGTCCATGGCCCAAGGGAATCCGGGCGCAACGCAGGACCCGCGACAACAGAGGCTGACAGGCGAGCGCATTTGACGTGGCGTAAACTTGCGTCCAGCCTTCCCCCCGCGGGCCGTCCTTCAGCGGCCGATGCTCGGGGGAGCAAGCGACATGAAGATACTGCGTTGGGTGCTTGGCGCGCTCGTGCTGGCCTATGCCGGCGTGTGCGGCCTGATGGCGGGCATGAACGCCCTCCACAAACTCGGCAAGCTGACCACGGTCCCGGCCGAGATGCAGCGGATGGTTCCGCTGTGGGACGCGACGCCCTGGTGGCAGCTGACCATCTGGGGCGCGGTCGTGCTGCTGCTGCTGGTCTCGGCCTGGCGGCTGTTCACGGGCGGCCGGGCGCTCGGCGTGTTCGTGCTGGCCATCGCCGCGGACGTCGCGACCTGGTGGTTCATGCACAACCTGCCGGCCTACCAGACGGTCTTCACCAGGGCCGAATTGCAGTACGACTACTACATCATCGGGGGGATGGCCGCGGCGGCCGTCCTGATCTGGATGACCGAACGGGGGAAGTAGACCGGCATGGCCGACGGCGCGCTCGATGGTCTCGGCTGGATCGCGCGCGCCGTCGGCCTGTTCTACGTCCTGGGTGGGCTGTTCGCCCTTCGGGCGGCGCGCACGGAGCTGTTCCTCGACGACGCGATCGCCCGGATTACCCTGTCGAAGCCCGTTCCAGACGCCGCCGATCGCCTGCGCGTCGCGACCATGGTCGCGATCGCGACCCTGACCGTGGTCAGCGGCGCGCTTCTCGTCCTCCTGCTCAAGGCGGCGCTCTACGCCATGCTGGCGAATGCCGTGTTGCAGGGCGCCTACCTCGCCTGGGCGCGCTCAGCCCTGCCGCCGACGGACGGCGCGTCAGCCCTGGGGCGACGGCGCACGAGCAACGCCTTCGTCGTCTGGCTGGTCATGACCGCCCTGGCGACGCTGCTTTTTGAGCGGGGCGTGTTGACCTAGGGGCCCGGCGCCTTAAACCGCCTCGCGCAGGGGGCGAGCGCGCCCCATATGGTTCATGCGCACACAGCAGACAGGCGGCTCCTTCCCATGGCCCAATACGACGTCGTCATCATCGGGGGCGGCCCCGGCGGCTACAACGCGGCGATCCGGGCCGGCCAGCTGGGGCTGAAGGTGGCCTGCGTCGAGGGGCGCGAGACCCTCGGCGGCACCTGCCTGAACGTCGGCTGCATGCCCAGCAAGGCGCTGTTGCACGCCTCCGAGCTCTATGCGGCGGCGACGGGCGGCGAGTTCGCCAAGCTCGGCATCGAGGTCAAGCCGAAGCTCAACCTGGCCCAGATGATGGCCCAGAAGGACGAGAGCGTGACGGCCCTGACCAAGGGCATCGAGTTCCTGTTCAAGAAGAACAAGGTCGAGTGGATCAAGGGCTGGGGCCGCCTCGACGGACCCGGCAAGGTGGTCGTGAAGGCCGTCGACGGGGCCGAGACCACGCTCGAGGCGAAGAACATCATCGTCGCCACGGGGTCCGAGCCGACCCCGTTGCCCGGTGTCGCGGTCGACAACAAGCGCATCGTCGACTCGACCGGCGCCTTGTCGCTGGGCGAGGTCCCCGGCCATCTGGTGGTGATCGGGGCCGGGGTGATCGGCCTCGAGCTCGGCAGCGTCTGGCGCCGCCTCGGCGCCGAGGTGACGGTGGTCGAATACCTCGACCGCGTCTGCCCGGGGATGGACGAGGAAACCGCCAAGACCTTCCAGCGCAGCCTGACCAAGCAGGGCTTCAAGTTCCAGCTGGGCCAGAAGGTCACCGGCGCGACGGCCAGCGCCAGCGGCGTCGAGATCACCATGGAGCCGGTCAAGGGCGGCGAGACCCAGACCCTGGCGGCCAACTACGTGCTCGTGGCCATCGGCCGGCGTCCCTACACTGAAGGCCTCGGCCTGGAGACCGTAGGCGTCGTCCCCGACAAGCGCGGCATGATCAGCAACGACCACTTCCGGACCGGCGTCGGCGGGGTCTGGGTCATCGGCGACGTGACCAGCGGTCCGATGCTGGCGCACAAGGCCGAGGACGAGGGCGTGGCCTGCGTCGAGCTGATCGCGGGCAAGGCCGGCCATGTGAACTACGACCTGATCCCCGGCGTCATCTACACCGCCCCGGAAGTCGCCACGGTCGGCAAGACCGAGGAGGAGCTGAAGGCCGCGGGCGTCGCCTACAAGGTCGGCAAGTTCCCGTTCACCGCCAACAGCCG
>DAORNX010000247.1:0-4382 GCA_035441225.1 Caulobacter sp. | reverse complement strand
GCCGCGATCGCGGCGTGGAAGGCGGCGACGTCGTCGATCACATGGTCGCTCGGCATCACCAGCAGCGGCGCGTCGGGCGCCGATTCGGGCGCGGGATCGTGAGGGGTTTCGTCGGACGGCGTCATGGGAGCCCTTCCCGGGCCTGAGTGTTTCTGCAGAACGATGTGAGCCCAAGCCTGCCAGCGGGTCAATCCGCACACGAGTCGGCTCCCGCGTCAGGCGAGCGTTGGCAAGATCGTGCTTGACCTCACGTCATTCGCAGGACATTTGCCGCGCCAAATCCGTTGGGAAGGAAATGACCATGCGCGTTGGAGTTCCGGCAGAGATCAAGCCTGGCGAGCATCGGGTGGGTCTGACCCCCACGGCTGTTCGCGAGTACGTGGCCCACGGCCATCAGGTCCTCGTCGAGGCCGGCGCCGGCCAGGGCGCCGGCTACGCCGACGACGCCTTCCGCAAGGCCGGCGCGACCATCGTCGCCGACGCCGACGCGGTGTTCTCCGGCGCCGACATGATCGTGAAGGTCAAGGAGCCGCAAAAGGTCGAGTGGGAGCGGCTCGAGCCGCGCCACATCCTGTTCACCTACCTGCATCTGGCGCCCGACCCCGCCCAGACCGAGGGACTGCTGGCGTCCGGCTGCGCGGCGATCGCCTACGAGACGGTCACCGACGCCCGCGGCGGCCTGCCCCTGCTGGCGCCCATGTCGGAAGTGGCCGGCCGCATCGCCGTCTTCTCGGCCGCCGAAACCCTGCTCAAGCACAATGGCGGCATGGGCCTCCTGCTCTGCGGCGTGCCCGGCGTGTCGCCGGCGCGAGTGGCGGTGCTCGGCGGGGGCGTGGTCGGCATGAACGCCGCCCGCATGGCCATGGGCCTCAACGCCGAGGTCGTGGTGCTGGAGCGGTCGATCCCGCGCATGCGCGAGCTCGACGACATCTTCATGGGCCGGGTGCTGACCCGCTACTCGACGCTCGACGCGGTCGAGGACGAGATCCTCAAGGCCGACGTGGTCATCGGCGCGGTGCTGACGGCCGGCGCGGCGGCGCCCAAGCTGGTCAAGCGCGAGCACCTGTCGCGGATGAAGCCCGGCAGCGTGCTGGTCGACGTCTCGATCGACCAGGGCGGCTGCTTCGAGACCAGCCACCCGACGACCCACGCCGAGCCGACCTATGTGGTCGACGGCGTGGTCCACTACTGCGTGGCCAACATGCCCGGCGCCGCCCCGCGCACCTCGTCGGAGGCGCTTGGCAACGCGACCCTGCCGTTCGGCCTGGCCCTGGCCGACCACGGCCTCGACGCGCTCAAGCGCGACAGGCACCTGGCCAAGGGCCTCAACGTCCTCAAGGGCGAGCTGACCCACCCGGCCGTGGCCGAGGCGCTCGGCAAGCCGTTCGTGGATCCGTACGGGGCGTGGGCCTAGGCGACGGAACCCTTCTCCCCTTGCGGGAGAAGGTGGCCCGCGAAGCGGGTCGGATGAGGGGTTGAACATTTCATCCGACCTGACCTTCGGCGCCTGTTCGTGAGCCCCCTCATCCGTCGGCTTCGACGACACCTTCTCCCGCAAGGGGAGAAGGGTTCTTGCGCACAGCACGTCACCCAACCATAACGCGCCCAGGCGGTCCCCATATCGGGGCCAAGAGGGAACAGGGGTGAGAAGCCCCGGCTGTGCCCGCAACTGTCAGCGGCGAGGGCCGCGTCCGCGCCTCTTCAAACGAAGGGGACGCCACTGGGAAACCGGGAAGGCGAGGACGCGACCTGCAGACCCGCGAGCCAGGAGACCTGCCGCCGCCGTCGCTCGTCCGCAGCCCGGGTCCAGGCTGGTGGCGCGGGGAAGGCCTGCCTTCCCGTTGAAGCGACCGTCGGCCGGCGCGTCGACGTTCGCTTTGGACACCTTCGCCACGCGGCGCCGCGCGGGCTCACAGTCGTGAGGACCTGCGCCATGAAGCGCCTTCTGCTGACCACCACCGCCCTGCTGGCCCTGACCACGACAGCCCGCGCGGAGACCGCCTCGCCGGTCCCCGTCGCCGAGCTGATCGTCACCGCCACGCGCCTCGAAACCGGCATCGACGCGGCCCCGGACGCCCGGGTCATCACGGCCGACGACATCATCGCCAGCCAGGCGACCTTCGCGGGCGACATTCTGGAGACCATCCCGGGCCTGTCGCTCAGCCGCAACGGCGACTTCGGCGGCGTCACCTATGTGCGCATGCGCGGCGCCGGCGCCGACAAGACCCTCGTGCTGATCGACGGCGTGGTCCAGAACGACCCGTCCAGTCCGAACGGCGGCTTCGACTTCTCCAGCCTCGACCTGGCCGACGTCGAGCGGATCGAGGTGCTGTCGGGGCCGCTGGGGTCGCTGTGGGGCTCGGACGCGATCGGCGGTGCGATCGCCTTCACCACGCGCGAGACCGACGGCTGGCGCGCCTCCGTCGAGGCCGGGTCGTTCGGCGTGGCGCGGGCGACCGTCGCCGCCGGTGTCGCCGATGATCGCCGCGCCCTGGGCCTTACCGCCGCCGCCTACGCCGGCGACGGGGTTTCCAAGGCGGCGGTCGGCACGGAGGCCGACGGATTCGACAGCTGGACCGTCGGCGCCAACGCCCGGCTGGACCTGACCGACCGTGTACGGATCGACGGCCGGCTGCGCTACAACGAGGCGAAGGTCGCCCTGGACGGCTACGACGCCTTCTTCGTCTTCGGCGACACAGCCGACCGCTCGGAGAGCCGCAGCTGGACCGGTTTCGCCCGCGCTCGCGCCGACGGTCTGCTGGGTCTGGACCAGACGCTCAGCGTCAGCCTCTACGACCTGGTCCGCGACAGCATCTCGGCCTTTCCATCCAGCTACGATGCGCAGCGGACGACCTGGCGCTGGACCGGCGGCCGGGGTGCGCCGGGCGATGTCTTCGCCTTCCTCGTCGGACTCGAGCGTGACGACACCGAGGCCTCGATCAGCACGGGCGCCACGTCGGACCTCGGGGTGACGTCGGCCTTCGGCGTGGTGCGGCTCTCCCCCGTCGCGCCTCTGACCGTCACCGCAAGCCTGCGCCACGACGCGCCGGACGCCTACGACGGCAAGATCACGGCCCGGCTGGCCGGGGTTCTGGCGCTGGACCACGGCCTGCTGCTGTCGGCCAGCATCGGCCAGGGGTTCAAGACCCCGACCATCAGCCAGACCGTCTGCGACTTCTGCTTCCCGCCCGGGCCGTCGACGGGGCTCAGGCCGGAGACCGCCGAGGGCTGGGACGCGGCCCTGTCCTGGCGATCGGCCGACGACAGGTTCTACGCCCGGGTCACCGGCTACCGGCTCGAGGTGAAGGACCAGATCAGCTACGGCGTCGGCCGCTATGTGAACATCGACCGCACGAGAACCACGGGGGTCGAGGTCGAACTGGACGCCGACCTGACCGATCGCGTGGCGCTCAGGGCGTCCTACGCCTTCAGCGACGCGGTCGACGAGTCGACAGGCGCCGAACTGATCCGGGCGCCGGAGCAGTCCGGATCGCTAAGTCTGCTGTGGACGGGCGACCGGCTCAGAGCCGCGCTGGCGGTGCGGGCCGAGGGCGAGCAGGCCGATTCAGACCCCTCGACCTTCGCGCCCGCGCGGCGCGGCGGGTTCGTGGTGGCGAACCTGTCGGGCAGCTGGGCCCTCAGCGACAGGATCGACCTGACGGCCCGCGTGACGAACCTCACCGACGAGGCCTACCAGCAGTCGCTCGGCTACGGCGAGGCGGGCCGCGGCCTGTTCGTCGGCTTCAGGCTGCGTAACTGAACCGCGCCAGATCCTGGCGCCCGCCGACCAGGTCGAGCACATCGGCCATGCCGAAAGCCGGGTCGGCGGCGTGCAGGGCGCCGTAGATCGACCGGGCGAAGGCCAGGTCGGCGGCCGTCTTCACCCGCCAGTCGAGCCTCGACAGATCGCGGTGATGACTGAAGCTCGCCTGCGAGAAGCGACCCGGGTTGGCGCGGATGAAGGCGGTCGGCGACACCCGGGCGCGAATCTCGCGCGGCTCGGCCGCGGCGGCGACAAGGGCGGGGGTGGCGATCACCTCGACCTCCATTCCACGCGGATAGCTGGCCGGCTCGCGGTTGGAGACGTAGTCGGCCCCGCTGACCCTGGCCATGCGCACGGCCTCGTCGATCACGCGGGGGTCGACGAACGGCGCGTCGCCCTTGATGCGCACGACGTGGGCGGCCGGGCCGGCCGAGACGGCGCAGCGGGCGAAGCGGTCGAGCAGGTCGGCCGGAGCGCCGCGGAACACGGCCTGGCCCTGGGACACGAGCCAGGCGGCGAGCGGATCGTCGGCCGCCTCGCAGCTGGTGGCCACGACGATGCGGGTCAGGGTCCGGGCGGCCTTGAGGCGTTCCAGCTGACGCCAGATCAGCGGCTGGCC
>DAORNX010000246.1:2528-4390 GCA_035441225.1 Caulobacter sp. | reverse complement strand
CCCAGGCGGGCGGTCCCGGCGGCGAAACGGAAGTCGCAGGCGCAGGCCAGGGCCAGGCCGCCGGCCACCGCGTAGCCGCGCACCATGGCGATCGAGGGCTTGTCCAGCCGGCGCAGGGCCAGCACCACCGCCTGCATGCCCTCGCGCATCTCGCGGCCATGGCCCATCGGCGCCGCGGCCACCATGGCGGCGTGCTGCGGATCGTTCCCCGAGATGTCGCCGCCGGTGCAGAAGGCCCGCTCGCCGGCGCCGGTCAGCACCAGGACCTTCAGGGCGTCGTCGTCGCGGAAGCTGGCGATCGCCTCCTGCAGCTCCTGGGTCATGCCGAAGCTGTAGGCGTTCATCGCCGCCGGCCGGTTCAGGGTGATCCGCGCCACGCCCGCCGCCGGCCGGTCGCAGAGCAGGGTCTCGTAGGTGGTCCGTCCGAACGCCACGCCCTTCATCGCCTCGACTCCCGTATCGCTTGAGCTAGGCTTCCCGCCGACACGGAACGGGAGGCCGGCATGAGCTATCAGGACATTCTGTATCAGGTCGAGGACGGCGTCGCCGTGGTCACGCTGAACCGGCCCGACCGGCTCAACGCCTGGACCGGCCGGATGCATGTCGAGGTCAAGGCGGCCATGAGCGCGGCGACCGACGATCCGGCCGTGAAGGTGATCATCCTCACCGGCGCGGGCCGCGGCTTCTGCGCCGGGGCCGACATGAACGCGCTGCAGGACATCGGCTCCGGCGAGCGCGAGGCCGCGCCGGACGAGCCGTTCGATCCGTCGGCGCCGGAGGACTTCCGCAAGACCTATTCTTACTTCCCCAGCGTGCCCAAGCCGATCATCGGGGCGATCAACGGCGCCTGCGCGGGCCTGGGCATGGTCATGGCCCTCTACACCGACATCCGCTTCGCGGCGGACACGGCCGTGTTCACCACCGCCTTCTCGCGGCGCGGGCTGATCGCCGAACACGGCATCAGCTGGCTGCTGCCCCGGCTGGTCGGCTTCGCCCAGGCCGCCGACCTGCTGTTCTCGGCGCGCCGGGTCGATGCGGCGGAGGCCGAGCGGATCGGCCTGGTCAACCGGATCATGCCGGCCGACGGCTTCATGGACACGGTGATGGCCTACGCCCGGATGCTGGCCACCGAGGTCTCGCCCCGTTCAATGCGGGTGATGAAGCGGGAGATCTGGGCGGCGCAGTTCCAGGGCCTCGGCGAGGCCATCGAGACGGCCAACGCCGACATGCAGGCCAGCTTCGCCTCGGCCGACTTCAAGGAAGGCGTGGCCCATTTCGTCGAGAAGCGCGCCCCGGCCTTCACCGGCCTCTAGCGCCCAGGCGAACGATCCGGTTCGCCGAACGTTGTCGCCTGCGAGGACGCGCATCGACGTCCGCGCAGGAGGCAGACGCCGTGACCGACATCCAGCCCACCGCCTATGAACCCCACCCGCTGCATACGCTCGTGTCCTGGCCGGCCGTGATCGCCGGGGCGGTCGTCGCCGTCGCGGTCGGCGCCATGCTCAACCTGCTCGGGGTCGCCATCGGCGCCGCGGCGCTCAATCCATTCGATCTCAGCCGCGACGACGCCCAGGCGTTCAGCGTCGGCGCCGGGGTGTGGGTCGCCCTGGCCAACGCGGCGGCGCTGTTCGCCGGGGCCATGCTGGCCAGCCGCGCGGCCAAGTACAGCGACCATCATCGCGGTCTGCTGCAGGGCCTGTCGGTCTGGGCGGTGGCCTTCCTGATGGCCATCTTCATCGCCGGATCGACCGCCGCCGGAGGGCTGACCGCGGTGCTCAGCGGGGTCGCCGACGAGGCGGACGTCGATGTCGCCGCGGCGCCCGCGCCGCCGGTCTATTACGAGAAGGGCGGGCCGATGGTGC
>DAORNX010000246.1:0-2518 GCA_035441225.1 Caulobacter sp. | reverse complement strand
GATCGACCCGAACAACCCCCCGCCGGGCGCGCTGGCCCCGCGTGCGGGCGACACCGCTCCGGCCGTTCCGCCTTCGGCCCAGCCCGCTGCCGAAAAGGGCGCCGACGCCACCGGCCAGATCGCCCTGTGGGCCTTTCTCACCATGCTGCTCGGGGCCGTCGGCGCGATCGCGGGCTCGCGCTACGGCGCCCGTCGCCATGGCTGGGAGGCGCGGATGAAGATGACCGACGATCCGGCGGTCCGGGTTTCGCCGGGCGGCGTGATCTAGCCGCGCCGGGCCCGGCGTCGCTCCAGCAGGCCCTGGACGCCACCCCAGCCCACGGCGGCGAGAGTCAGGTAGCTCCAGATCATGTAGGCGGTGATCGAGGCGATCGGCCAGATGCGCCTGTCGAGCATGGCGGCGATGTGGGTCGCCATGGTCAGGCTCTGGAAGGCGGCGACCCAGTTGAGCCAGCCGCGCTTCCACAGCAGGGCCAGCCAGACGAAGACGACCAGCAGGGCCGCGTCGAACACGAAGGTGGCGTACTGCGGATGGCGGTAGCTGCGGTCCTGGATGGCCGCGGACAGCACCCAGGCGGCGAAGGTGATGGCGGCGACGACGCGCTGCGGCCGCCCGCCGGCCCAGCCCGCGAACAGGCAGACCAGCGCCATGACGATGGCCCCGATCTGGGAGGCGGGAGTCAAGAACATGGCCGGAACACACCCTGCGGTTAGCTCCGGCCATCACACCCCGATTTGGGCGGCGAGTTAAGGGTGTCAGGCGGCGGTGCGGCCCGACGTCACGGTCCTGAGCCGCATTTCCTTGGGCGGCGTGGTCTCGTCGGGCTTGTCCTCCCCGCCCAGGGCCACCCCGCCCAGGCCGATCTGGTGCTGCACCCCGGACAGTTCGCGATGGGTCTCGACGATGCCGCGACGGGCCTCGGTCAGGGCCAGGATGGTCTGGCTCGAGCGGTCGAACACGCCCTGTCCGACGACGGCCGAGAGTCGCGACTCGATGCGGGCCGTGGGCAGCATGGCGGTCAGCGTGGCGACGGCCGACAGGGCGCCGTCGATGGCCGCTTCGGCCGCGATCAACTGCGCGGCGATCCGGTGGCCCATGATCTTGCGTTGCATGACAGACTCCTCCCGTCCGCGCCGGGAATGCCGACGCGCCGGTTGTGCTTGGGTTTTCAGGAATAGGCGGGCGCTGGCCCGGAGAGTTCAGTCCCAGCCGGCGAACAGCTGCTGGATGACGTAGGCGAACTGGTGGCTGGCGATGATCACGCCGCTGAGCAACAGTCCGGCGAGGACGGCCGCGGCGCCGATGAACGCGATCTGGCGGAAGGGCGCTAGGTCATCGAGGAACCCTCCTCCCGGCCGCCCCGGAACGTCTCGTCGGCGATCACCCAGGCGATGCAGAGGATCTCCTTGAGAATGTGCCCCGAGGGGAGGTACCGGGCCTGCTTGCGCGTCGCCGAGACCAGGTTCTCGATCATGTCGTGCTGTTGACGGCTCGCCGCCAGTTCGGCCAGGGCGTCCTCCAGCTGGCTCCAGGTCCAGACCGGCATGTCCGCCGCCGCGTTCCAGAGCTCGGGCTCCGTCGCGGGCTCGATGATCGGCGGCGTCCCAATATCGAAGGCCGCCTCGTCCCTGTCCCTGATCTCGGTCATCGTCCGCCTCCCGCAACAACTGCGACAAGGCTGACGGGTCATCGGGCAGCAGGACCATCCCCGGCGGGGCGCCCCCTAAACCATTGAGGGGGGGATGATCGACCTCCCAGGCCCGCAGCAACCGGGCCGCGTCGCGGCGGCTGGCGACGCCGAGCCGCCGCCGGGCCTCGTTGAGGTGGCCATCGACGGTATGCTGCGAAATCCGCAGGCGGCGGGCGATTTCCTTGGAGTGCAGGTGCTCGGCGACCAGCCGGAGACACTCCCGCTCGCGCGGGGTCAGGCGCTCGATCGCCGGTGGGTCGTGCTGCTCCCCCATGACCGCAGAGGTAAAAGCCCGGCGAGGCTTTCGTCCATCCCCCTTGTTAACCCTGCGACCACACGTCATTGACGCATTGGCCGATCTGGCCGCGTGGCTTAAGCTCGGCTCGCGCGACAGGCGCAATCCCATGCAGGGCCGCCCGTGACGTTCTTGAGTATCGATCTGCCTGCGCCGATGGCCGCGGCATTCCGAGCCTGTCGGCCTCATTTCATCGGCATCGCGATCTTCAGCGGGTTGCTCAACCTGCTGTTCCTGACACCGTCGATCTACATGCTGCAGGTCTACGACCGCGTCGTTCCGACCGGCGGCCTGCTGACCCTGGCGTTCATCACCGTGGCCGTGGCCTTCGCCCTGGCCACGCTGGCGGCTCTCGACGCGCTGCGCGCCCGGCTGCTGGTCCGCGCGAGCCTGCGGCTGGACAGAATGCTCGCCGGGCCGCTGCTCGAGCGCCTGATGGCCCGCGCGGGCCCCGGCGCCCCGGTGCTGGGCATGCGCGAGTTCGACATCCTGCGTCAGGCCCTGTCGGGTCCGGCGGCGCTGGGCTTTCTCG
>DAORNX010000245.1:0-4401 GCA_035441225.1 Caulobacter sp. | reverse complement strand
GAAAGCGGCTTCGCCCGCCGGCGACCCGCCCGCCGAGGCCGCCCCAAGGGCCCGCAAGCCGCGGGCCCCGCGCAAGAAGGCGGAGACGCCGTCGTGAGCGACGACCTGACACCGGACGAGGCCGAGATCGAGGCCTCGCGCGCGCCGCTGCTGGACCATCTGGTCGAGCTGCGCCGCCGCCTGATCGTCTGCGTCGCGGCCCTGATCGTCGGGTTCGGCGTCTGCTTCGCCTTCGCCGACAACATCTACACCTTCCTGCTGGAGCCGTTCGTCAAGGCCGGGGCCCTGATCGCGGCCCAGCATGCGGGTCTCAAGCACGGCCCGTTCGACCTCATCGAGGTGATGGTCGGCCTCAAGGAGGCGCCGGACCTCAACAAGAAGACGCTTGAGCTGATCTTCACCGCGCCGCTGGAGTTCTTCTTCACCAAGATGAAGATGGCCGGCTTCGGGGCCGTGGTGCTGACCTTCCCGATCCTGGCCTGGCAGCTGTACGCCTTCGTGGCTCCGGGCCTTTATCGCAAGGAACGACGGGCCTTCCTGCCGTTCCTGGCCGCCTCGCCGGTGCTGTTCACCATGGGTGCGGCGCTGGTCTACTACATCATGCTGCCGTTCGTGATGTGGTTCTCCCTGAGCCAGCAGGTGACCACCGCGACGGTCAATGTCGCCCTGGTGCCCAAGGTGTCCGACTACCTGACGCTGGTCACTACGCTGCTGCTGGCCTTTGGCCTGTGCTTCCAGCTGCCGGTGGTGCTGTCGCTGGCGGGGCTGGCGGGGCTGGTCAACAGCAAGCTCCTGCGCGAGGGGCGCCGCTACGCCATCGTGGTGGTGTTCGTCATCGCCGCCATCTTCACCCCGCCCGACCCGATCAGCCAGCTGATGCTGGCGATCCCGATCTGCCTGCTCTACGAGGCCTCGATCTGGTGCGTGTGGCTGATCGAGCGCCGCCGGAAGCGGGACGAGGCGGGCACGGATATCGTGGTGGCGTAGTCTTTCCTCCCCCTCTCCCGAGAGGGAGATGCAGTGGCGGCAGGGCTTCTAAATCCCCCCGACGCCCGTTAGAGAAAGCGCCTCACCGCAACCGGCGTTCTTCCCATGCACGATATCAAAGCCATTCGCGACAACCCCGCGTTCTACGACCGCGGCTGGGCGTCCCGTGGCCTTGGGCCGCAGACGCCGACCCTGCTGGCGCTCGACCGGGACCTGCGCGCCGCCCAGACGGCCGTGCAGACCGCCCAGTCGCGCCGCAACGAGGCCAGCAAGCTGATCGGCCAGGCCAAGGCGCAAAAGGACGAGACCCGGGCCGCCGAGCTGATGGCCCAGGTCGAGGCCCTGAAGGCCGAGATGGCCGAGGCGGCCGAGGCCGAGGTCCGGCTGGGCAAGGACCTGCGCGACCTGCTGGCCGCCCTGCCGAACATCCCCGACGCGGTCGTGCCGCCGGGCGAGGACGAGACCGGCAACCTCGAGCAGGATCGTCATGGCGACCCGCGCCGGATGAACAACGCCCGCGACCACGTCGACATCGGCGCGGGCCTGGGCGGCATGGATTTCGAGGCCGCCGCGCGGATGAGCGGCTCGCGCTTCGTCGTGCTGAAGAAGGGCGTCGCCCGGCTCGAGCGGGCCATCGGCCAGTTCATGCTCGACCTGCAGACCGGGACCAACGGCTACACCGAGGTGAGCCCGCCAGTGCTGGTCAAGTCGGACGCGCTTTTCGGGACCGGCCAGCTACCGAAATTCGAGGAAGACCTGTTCCGCACGACGGGCGAGCACTGGCTCATCCCCACCGCCGAGGTGTCGCTGACCAACCTCGTCCGCGAGCAGATCACCGACGAGGAGGAACTGCCCCTCCGCGTCACCGCCCTGACCCACTGCTTCCGCTCGGAAGCCGGTTCGGCGGGGCGCGACACGCGCGGCATGATCCGTCAGCACCAGTTCCAGAAGGTCGAGCTGGTGGCGATCACCACGCCCGAGCAGTCGGCGGCCGAGCACGACCACATGGTCGCCAGCGCCCAGATGGTGCTGGAGAAACTGGGCCTGGCCTACCGCACCATGCTGCTGTGCGCCGGCGACATGGGCTTCACCGCCCGCAAGACCTTCGACCTGGAGGTCTGGCTGCCGTCGCAGAACACCTTCCGCGAGATCAGCTCGATCTCCAACTGCGGCGACTTCCAGGCCCGCCGGATGGACGCGCGCTGCCAGAAGCGCGGCGAGAAGGGCACGCGGTTCGTCCACACCCTGAACGGATCGGGCCTGGCCGTCGGCCGGACCCTGGTGGCGGTGCTTGAGAACTACCAGGACGAGGGCGGCCGGGTGTTCGTCCCCGAGGTCCTGCGGCCCTACATGGGCGGGCTCACGCATCTGGAACCGGAAGCCTGATGCTGCGCACCTGGGACATCGTGATCGTCTCGCCCGACTTCGAGGATGAGCCGATCCGCGGCAAGCGCGGCCACATCTGTTCGCTGGTGGACGCGGACGGTTTCGCCGTGCTGATCCATGATCTCGAGCGCGTCTGGTGCCTGGGCCACGACGACGTGACCGCGACGGGCGAGCAGTTGCCCGAGGCCGAACGACCGGGCGGCCGGTCGATCCGCGTCAACCAGAAGGGCGAGATTGTCGGCTGATGCGCATCCTGCTGACCAATGACGACGGCATCCATGCCGAGGGGCTCCGGTCGCTGGAGACCATCGCCCGGGCCCTGACAGATGACGTCTGGATCGTCGCGCCGGAATACGAGCAGTCGGGCGCCAGCCGGGCCCTGACCCTGGCCGATCCGATCCGGGTGCGCCGCGAGGCCGAGCGCAGGTGGGCCGTGGCCGGCACGCCCACCGACTGCGTCATGCTGGGCGTGCGCGAACTGATCGAGGGCGCGGCCCCAGACCTGGTGCTGTCGGGCGTCAACCGCGGCCAGAACATCGCCGAGGACGTGACCCTGTCGGGTACGGTCGCGGGGG
The DNA here is from genome assembly GCA_035441225.1 of Caulobacter sp. Lineage (GTDB taxonomy): Bacteria > Pseudomonadota > Alphaproteobacteria > Caulobacterales > Caulobacteraceae > Caulobacter. The sequence continues at coordinate 1,453 of DAORNX010000245.1, read as the reverse complement.
CCATCGAGGGCATGGCCCTGGGCATTCCCTCGATCGCGCTGAGCCAGGCCATGCTGGCCTTTCATGACGAGGTCATTCCGTTCTGGGAGACCGCCGAGGCGTTCGGCCCGGGCGTCGTCCGCCGCCTGCTTGAGGTGGGCTGGCCGGCCGACGTGGTGATGAACGTCAACTTTCCCTCGCGGCCGCCGGGCGACGTCACCGAGATCGAGGTGACCCGCCAGGGTTTCCGCGACACCCACATCCGCACCTTCGACAAGCGCACCGACCTGCGCGGCCGCGACTACTACTGGATGGGCTTTTCCGGGCAGATGTCCCGGCCGGCCGAGGGAACCGACCTGAAAGCGATCTACGACGGCAAAATCTCGATCACGCCGTTGCACATCGACCTGACGCACCGGGAATCGGTGAACAACCTCAAGGGCCTCATTGGAGGCGTCCCGCCGAAGGCCTGATGACCGACGAGCCAGAGACCCCGCAGACGCGCATGGCGCGCCTGATCCTCGCCCTCCGGTCCCAGGGGGTGACAGACGCTCGCGTGCTCGACGCCATCGAGCGCACGCCGCGCGAACTGTTCACGCCGGACCTGTTCAAGGAGCGGGCGTTCGAGGACTCGGCCCTGCCGATCGCCTGCGGCCAGACGATCAGCCAGCCATTCATCGTCGGTCTGATGACCCAGGCCCTGACCCTGGGTCCGCGCGACCGGGTGCTCGAGATCGGCACCGGTTCGGGCTACCAGGCGGCGGTTCTCTCGCGGCTGGCGCGGCTGGTCTATACGGTCGAGCGCTATCGCACCCTGATGAAGGAGGCCGAGGAGCGGTTCCGCACGCTCGGCCTGACCAATGTCATCACCCGCTTCGGCGACGGTGGCGAGGGCTGGGCCGAGCAGGCTCCGTTCGACCGCATCCTGGTCACCGCCGCCGCGCCCGAGGAGCCGAAGGCCCTGCTCGCCCAGCTCAAGCCGGGCGGCGTTCTGGTCGCGCCGATCGGCAAGGGCCCGGTGCAGAGCCTGCGCCGCTACGCCGGCGACGGGCAGGGCGGATTCAAGGTCGAGCTGCTCGGCGATGTGCGCTTCGTGCCGCTGCTGGACGGCGTGGCAAGAGAACTCTGAGCCCCTGGCTCTGACAATATCGTAACTGGCTTCGAGGCTGCGGTTAACGCAGGTTTAAGACGGCTGGGACGACACAATCGGGGTTTACCGAAGGACCGGCGATGACGCATTTTCTCTCCCGCACCGCCCTTGTCGCCCTGCTCGGCGCGGCGGCGACCGCCTGCGCCTCGACGCCGGCCTATCCGACGGTGGAGGGGGTCAGTCCCGGCACGGGTCCGCAGCCGGCGCGTCCCGCCTATCCGGTGCAGCCCCCGGCCCAGACCGATGAGATGGGCGACCCGGTCCCTGACGCCGCGCCGTCGACGCCGGTTGACGCTGGCGTCCTTCCGCCGGCGGGCCCGCCGG
>DAORNX010000244.1:0-4403 GCA_035441225.1 Caulobacter sp. | reverse complement strand
CAGCGGCGGGCCCTGCGGGCCCGTCCTTGACGAAGGTCCCGCCGGAGCAAAACTGCTCATCAAGACATCAGGGCGCGGCCTGCCAGGAATGACGACCGACTAGCCAAGTCGCCTTCGCCGGTGAACACTCCCCCCATGACCGGCTCCATCGACCCCACCCGCCCGCAGTTCGACGCCTTCAAGGCCCTGCCCCGCGACGAACCGATCCACATGCTCAACCTCGTGCGGGTTCGCGCCCTGGCCGACTATCCCGAGGGCCATCCCAACCACGGCAAGGGCATGACCGGCCTGGAGGCCTACCGCGCCTACGGCCGTGAAAGCGCGCACATCTTCAAGCGGGTCGGCGGCCGGCAGGTCTGGGCCGGGCGGCCCGACGTGGTCGTCACCGGACCGACCGACGAGCGCTGGGACATCGCCTTCATCGCCGAATACCCTGGCGGCGGGGCGTTCCTGGCCATGGTCACCGATCCCGAGTACCGCGAGGTGGTCAAGCACCGCCAGGCCGGCGTCGAGGACAGCCGCCTGATCCGCATGGCCCCGATCACCGAGCTCGGCGAGGGGTTCGGGGAGTAGAGCGCGTGGTTGGACACGCGCTCTTCGAGCGCTGCTCACCCCGACGTGGATTTTGCCCCCCCTCCACGTCATCCTGAGCAGGCGCGAAGCGCCGTGTCGAAGGACGCGGGGTTGGACCCTACTCCGCCGCCATCGCCACCGGCGCCGACCGCGCGCCGCGCACCAGCCGCCCCGGCAGGGCCCCCGTGGGCTCGCCGTCACGGTAGGTGATCTGGCCGGCCACGATCGTCGCGACATAGCCGTCGGCCCGCTGCACCAGCCGCCGCCCGCCGGCCGGCAGGTCGTAGGCAACGCCCGGCGCGTGCAGGGTCAGGCCGTCGTAGTCGATGACATTGAGGTCGGCCCGCAGCCCCACGGCGATCTGGCCCCGGTCCAGCAGGCCGACCGCCGCGGCCGTGTCGCGCGTCTGCATGCGAATGACCTCCTCCAGCGCCAGCTTCGGCCCGCGCGTGCGGTCGCGGGTCCAGTGGGTCAGGTTCGAGGTCGGGAAGCTGCCATCGCAGATCATCCCGACATGGGCCCCGCCGTCGCTGAGGCCCGGCACCGTGTCGCGATGACTCAGCATGGCGAAACTGGGGTCCAGCGAACCATCGGCGTAGTTGAGGAACGGATGGTAGAGCATGCCCCGCCCGCCGTTCGACAGCATGTGGTCCAGCGCCACCTCGTCCGGCCACAGGCCCCGGCCGGCGGCCAGCGCCTTGACCGTCTGGTCCTGGGTCGGCTCGTATTCGGGCGCCTCGGTCATCAGGAACATGTTGTCCCAGGCGCGCAGGGCGCTGCCGGCGAACGGGCCCTTCGGGTCGAGCTGTTCGCTGAGCAGTCGCGCGCGGAAGGCCGGATCGGACAGATGCGCCACCCGCTGGGCCAGCGGCAGGTGGGCGATTTCCCTGTAGGTCTCGTGCTGGCTGAACGGGTTGAGCGTCAGTTCCAGCCCGAACAGCACCCCCACGGGACGGCCGGCCACCTGGGCCTTCATCGGCAGGCCGGAGTCGACCGCATCCGACAGGGCCGCCAGCAGCAGCTTCCAGGCGTCCTTGCCGCGCGCGCTCTGGGCCAGGGAGAAGCTCAGCGGCCGGCCCGACGCCTCGACCAGCCGGCGGAACATGGCGAACTCCTCGGCCGGGTTCTGGAAGTCGGACACGAACTGCAGCACGCCCTTGCCGGCCGCCTTGAGGCCGAGCGCGATGCCGGTCAGCTCGTCCTCGCCGGCCGTCAGGGTCGGGGTCGGCTGGCCGTCGCTGGTGCGGTGGTTGAGGGTCCGCGAGGTGGAAAAGCCGAGCGCCCCGGCCTCGACGGCGGCCCGGGCGATGGTCGCCATGGCCGCGATGTCCTCCGCCGTCGCCGGCTCGCGGTTGGCCCCGCGCTCGCCCATCACATAGACCCGCAGCGCCGCGTGCGGCAGCTGGGCGGCGATGTCGATGTCGAACCGCCGGGCGCCGACCGCGTCGAGATACTGCGGGAAACTCTCCCAGGTCCACGGCAGGCCCTCGGTCAGGACCGGGAAGGGAATGTCCTCGACCCCCTCCATCAGCCGGATCAGCCGGTCGTGGTCCTCCGGCCGGCAGGGCGCGAAGCCGACGCCGCAGTTGCCCATCACCGCCGTGGTCACGCCGTGCCAGGACGAGGGCTGCAGCCGTTCGTCCCAGGTCGCCTGGCCATCGTAGTGGGTATGGATGTCGACGAATCCCGGGGTCACGATCCGGCCGGCGGCGTCGATCTCCTCCCGCCCCGGCGGCAGGCCCGGCCCGATAGCGGCGATCAGCCCGTCCTTGACCCCGACGTCGGCCGTGAAGGCCGGCACGCCGGAACCGTCGATCACCGCCCCGTTCCGGATGACCAGATCAAATGCCCGCTCGGTCATGTCTTTCCGTCCCTTATCGTTGATCAGGATCGTCGGGCCGGGTGACGCGAACGTCAAGCCGCATGCGACATCCCGGCCCCGGAATGGCCGGTTTACGCGCGCGTGAACTTTTCCTTTCGATTCGCTTCGCCTAGGGTCGCCGGCGACAATTCAAACTGTTGTTTGAGAGCAAAGGGAAAACGCCATGCGCGAAGCCGTTATCGTGTCCTACGCCCGCACCGGCCTCGCCAAGGCGGGTCGCGGCGGGTTCAACGCCACCCCGCCGATGTCGATGGCCGCGCACGCCATCAAGCACGCCGTGGCCAAGTCCGGCGTCGAGCTGGACTTCGTCGAGGACTGCTACCTGGGCAACAACGCCCATGGCGCGGCCAATATCGGCCGACTGGCCGCCCTGCTGGCCGGCATGCCGGTGACCACCGGCGGCGTGACGATCAACCGCTTCTGCTCCTCGGGCCTGCAGGCCATCGCCATGGGCGCCAACTACATCCGCGCGGATGGCGGCGACTGCGTCGTGGCCGGCGGCGTGGAGAGCATCTCCATCCCCGGCGGCGGCATGGGCGGCTCCGGCACGGTCGATCCCAAGCTGCTGGAGATCGCCCCGGCCATCTTCATGGCCATGATCGACACCGCCGACATCGTGGCCAAGCGCTACAACATCAGCCGCGAATACCAGGACGAGTATTCGCTGCAGTCGCAGCAGCGCATGGCCGCGGCCCAGGCCGCCAACCTGTTCGCCGACGAGATCGTGCCGATGGCGACCCAGATGAAGGTCGTCAACAAGGAGACCAAGGAGGAGTCCATGGTCGACTACGTGGTCACCAAGGACGAGTGCAACCGTCCGGAGACCACCCTTGAAGGCCTCGCCTCGCTGCAGCCGGTCAAGGGCCCGGGCAACTTCGTCACCGCGGGCAACGCCAGCCAGCTGTCGGACGGCGCCGCCGCGGTCGTGATCATGGAAGCCAAGGAAGCCGAACGCCGTGGCCTCGAGCCGCTCGGCCGCTTCGTGTCCTGGGCCGCCGCCGGCTGCGAAGCCGACGAGATGGGCATCGGCCCGGTGTTCGCGGTGCCCAAGCTGCTGGCCCGCCAGGGTCTCAAGGTCGACGACATCGACCTGTGGGAGCTCAACGAGGCCTTCGCCAGCCAGTGCCTCTACAGCCGCGACAAGCTCGGCATCGATCCGGCCAAGTACAACGTCAACGGCGGCTCGATCGCCATCGGCCACCCCTTCGGCATGACCGGCGCGCGCTGCACCGGCCACCTGCTGCAGGAAGGCCGGCGCCGCAAGGCCAAGTGGGGCGTGGTGACGATGTGCATCGGCGGCGGCCAGGGCGGCGCCGGCCTGTTCGAAATCTACAGCTGAGCGTGATCTGGACCGCGGCCCGGAAAGTCGGGACGTGGTTTCGATCTCTGCCTCGATCTACTTGATGCAGCGGCCCCCGGGACCTCCCCGGGGGCCGTTCTGTATTGGGCGGCAACCGGTTGGTTCATCGGCCGTTAAGTCTGTGGGCGCAATTATGTCCGTGTCGCGCCCACAGGAGAGTCGACCATGGCCGTCAAGGCCGTCTTCGCCGCCGCCACCGTTCTGGCCATCGGCATCGCCATGCTTCTGCCGGTGCCGAACAACCGCTCGGAAGCCCACACCTCGTCGATCCCGACGATGGAACCGGGACGCGGCTAGACGCTATTGCCCTTCGCGCGGCTCGGCCGCCGTCGGGAAGGCACAGCCCTTCAGGGTTTCTCCACCCCAGACCACCTGGGCCGAATAGCCATACTTCAGGTCGCTCATGCCGTCGGAGCAGTCGCCCGCCGACACGGTCACCGTGACCGGGGTCGCGCCGGCCTGCGCCGTCCAGATCGCCCGGCTCTCCGTGGCCGCCAGGCCCGCGTTGGTCGCCGTCGCGGCCGCGGCGTCGGGGCGCGTCAGCACGATATCGGTTCCCTTGATGTCGACCCGCCAGAACGGCTCGTT
>DAORNX010000243.1:0-4417 GCA_035441225.1 Caulobacter sp. | reverse complement strand
CAGCTCGGCCTGGCGTCCGGACGCCGGCATGCTGACCGCGGCGACGCTCCTGGCCAGCAGCTCCTCCACGCCGGGCTGCGACGGATCACGACGCCGCGCCTCGACCAGCCGGTTCAGGCGGGCCGGGGCGAACAGGTCGCCGAACACCTGGCCGGCGACCACGTCGGCGGCGGCGGCGAGGTCGAACACCGGCCCTTCCTGGAACAGTTCGACGCTGGTCTGTTTGGCCACCGTGGTCGCCTGGCTGGCGGTCAGCAGGTCGAGCAGGCCGTCGCCGAGGTCGAGCTCGGCCGGGTTGACGGCGGCCAGCAGGGCGTCAATGGCCTGGCGCTGGCGATCGGCTGGAACGGGGCTGGAGGCCTCGTGGCCGTCGCCGCGGGCGCCGTAGGTGAAGTCCACCCCGCCGACCAGCTTGACCGTGGCGTCGATCTGGTAGCGGTGGAACAGGTAGACCGGCACGATGCGCCGGCGCAGCTCGGCCACCGGTTCGCCGACCGGCAGGCTGGCCAGGCCGAAGCGTGACAGGGCGACGCGCCGGACCTCCATCAGATGCCGCAGCTCGGCCACCGGATCGGCGCCGTTGTCCCACACGGCCCCGAGCGGCTGGGCCGTGTCGGGCGAGCGGGCGTCGTCGTCGGAGACGAACCGCAGGCCGCCGGCCAGGGCCCGGTCGACCATCGACGACAGTTCCGCCCGACCCGCCTGGCCGGGCGCGACCGTGCCGTACAGCCAGGTGACGGCGAATTTGTCCCAGGCGCCGGCCCCGGTGGCGTAGGCGTCCGACAGGTCGAGTTGGCCGTCGCGGATGGTGATCAGCGGCGCGGGATAGTCCATCACCGAGGCGCGGCCATAGGTGCTGGCCGCGAAATTGTGCTGCAGGCCGATGGCGTGGCCGATCTCGTGCGTCGCCAGCTGGCGCAGCCGGGCCAGGGCGACCTGGATCGGATCGTTGGGACCGCCCTGGCCGGTCTTGTCGGCGCCGACCAGCCCTTCGAAGATGATCCGGTCCTGGCGCACTCGCTGCGAGCCCAGCAGCACATCGCCCTTGACGATCTCCCCCGTGCGCGGGTCGACCACCGAATGGCCGTAGGACCAGCCGCGCGTCTCGCGGTGGACCCAGTTGACCACATTGTATCGGGCGTCCAGCGGGCTGACCCCGGCCGGCAGCACCTCGACCTTGAAGGCGTCGATGAAGCCGGCGGCGTCGAACGCCTGGGCCCACCATTTGGCCCCGTCCATCAGGGCCGAGCGGACCGGCTCGGGCGCGCTGCGGTCGATGTAGAACACGATCGGCTGTTTGACCGGCGAGCGGGCGGCCGTCGGGTCGGTCTTCTCCAGCCGGAAGCGGTGCGCGAGCTGCAGCACCATCGGCTGGCCGAGCGGGGTGGTGAAGTCGCTGACCGGATGGTCGATGGCCCCGACGCGCGGATCGCTGAAGCGGGGCTCGAACCCCGGCTCGGGCAGGGCGACCAGCGAATGGTGCAGGGTCAGGGTGACATTGCGCGGGTCGGGCAGGATGCCGCGCACCTCCGGCCCCGGCGCATCGCTGGTGAAGGTCTGGACGGCCTCCAGCTCGATGTTGCGCGGGAAGGCGGCGACCGCCCCGGTGTCGGCGTAGCTGAGGTCGGCGGCCAGCTTGAACTCGCCCTGGTCGCTGGTCTTGAGCTGGCGGGCGACGCCCATGGCGTCGCGCGTCAGAAAGCCGGAGACATCGATCAGCACCGCGCCGTCAGCGTCCTGCGCCGCCACGTCGGTCGACCAGACGGTCGAGATGGCGAAGGACTCGCGGACCGCCTGGCGCTCGTCGGCCGAGCCATGCTCGCCGACGAAGCTGTAGTTCTCGAACTGGACGAGGACCTTTCCGCCCGCCCGGCGGAACACCAGCACCTGGGTGTCGCCGGGCGCCGAGCGGTCGAGGCCGACCGGGTTCGAGCCGAGGCCGGCGCGAAGATAGGTCTGGTAGAGGTAACGGCCCTGCACTCCGTCGGCGTCGGGCGGCGGCAGGCGCAGCATGATCTTGCCGGCCCTGGTGTCGACGAACACGGGGATCAGGCCGTCCTGGCGGACCAGGCCCTCAACCGCCTTGGCGATCGGCCTGTCGCCCCCGCTCGCCGCGGCCATCGGCCCGACCATGACGCCGCACAGGGCGAGAACAATCCCGAAAACCCGCAATCCCGACACGCTGAACTCCCCCAGGCAGGGGGCGACTATGGCGCGATCAGAAGGCCTTGGGGAGGCCCGCATCCTTCAGAATGTCGTTCGCGGTGTGGCGGCTCTTGGTGCGTGGAACGACGAGCGTCTTTCCTGATGCGGGGTGGCGCCACTTCTCATGGCTGCCCTTGCCGCCGGAGTAGCGGTGCCAGCCGGCTCCCTTCAGGATGCGCACAAGGTCGGGATAGAAGTCGTGTGGCATCGGGGCGAACCGAGGATCAGTTGTGCTTCCATTTAAACACAACCGACCCGGGCGTTCGATAAATTCAGGCTACGACGAGGTCCAACGTCCGGTTCGCCAGCACCTCGACGGGCACTGGACCTTTGATGCCGAGGTTGTCGGCCAGCATCTCCGGAGCCAGCGTCTCAACCAGCTCCATGAACTCGCCCAGTGTGTCGGCCTCGACATGCAGTCCGGGAATATTGCTCGTCGATACCCAGACCTCGGCCTCGGCATCCCAGTGTGCGTGAACCTGATAACGCTCGCTCATGGCTGCATCATGCGCCTCTGCGCGGAAAACGGCTAGTCCGCCGCCTACATCCGCTCCGGCGTCTCGATGCCCAGCAGGTCCAGCGCCAGCTCGAGCTGCTTCAGCGTGGTGACGGCCAGGGCCAGGCGCGAGGCCGCCTTGGCGTCGTCGCCGGCCTGCAGGATCGGGCAGGCGGCGTAGAAGCGCGAGAAGCTCTGGGCCAGCTTGAAGGCGTGTTCGGCGACGAAGTTGGGGGCCTTCTTGTCGTAGGCCTCGGCCAGGGCGGCATCGAACGCGTCCAGCAGCATGGCCAGTTCGCGCTCGGCGGGCTCGGCGACCGTGATGGGGCCGGGCCGCAGGCGGTCGCCCTCGGCCCGCCGCAGCAGCGATTTGATGCGCACCGCCTGGTACAGCAGGTAGGGGCCGGTCTTGCCCTCGAAGCTGGAGAAGCGGTCGAGGTCAAAGATGTAGCTGGTGCCGCGGAAGTTCGACAGGTCGGCGAACTTCAGGGCGGCCACGGCCACCTTGTGCGCTGTCTGCTCGAACTCGGCCGGATCAAGCTCGCTGCCGAGGCCCGCCTCGTGCAGCCGTTCGCGGGCCTTGGCGCGGGTCATCTCGATCAGGTCGTGAAGCTTCAGGACTCCGCCCTCGCGGGTCTTGAACGGCTTGCCGTCGGGCCCGTTCATGGTGCCGAAGCCGATGTGCTCGAGCGACCCTTCGCTCGCGTAGCCGGCGAGGCAGGCGGCGCGGAACACCTGCTCGAAGTGATCGGCCTGGCGCTGGTCGACGCAGTAGAGGATCAGGTGCGGGTCGAACGACCGGCGCCGGTCCAGCACGGTGGCCAGGTCGGTCGTGCCGTACATCGCCGAGCCTTCCGAGGAGACCACCAGCAGCGGATCGGGGCTCGGCGCCTCGTAGACCGTGCCGTCCGGCCGCTTCTTCTTCCGGGTCTCGCCGGGCCGGGCCAGATGGATCACCCGGGCGCCCTGGTCGTCGGCCAGCAGGCCCTTGGTCTCCAGCTCGCGGACCATCGGCTCGATCAGGCTGTCAACGTCGCTCTCGCCCTTCCACAGGTCGAAATCGATGCCCAGGGCGTGGAACTCGCGCTCCAGCGCCACACGGCTGACCCGGACGAAATGCTTCCACAGCAGACGATAGCCGAAGCGCCCTCCCTGCAGCTCGGCGGTCGCGCGGCGGGCCCTGTCGCGATAGTCAACGTCGGTCTTGGCCCGGCCGGCGGCCTCCGGATACAGGCGGTCGAGCATCGGCAGGTCGATGTGTTCGCCCAGGGCGTCCATCACCTGCTTCTCGTCGGCGGCGCTGAAGTCGCGCGGGGTCTGCGCCAGGCGCTCCATCAGGGTGCGGACGAAGCTGTCCTCGTCGCAGGCCGCCACGATCAGCAGGCCCATCTGGAAGCCCCAGTCGCCGAAGTGGGCGTCGCCCAGAACCTCGTCGCCGCGGAAGCGATAGAGCCGCTTGACGGATTCGCCGATGATCGAGGCGCGCAGGTGGCCGACATGCATCGGCTTGGCCACGTTGGGGCCGCCGTAGTCGACCATGACGCGGCGTGGCTCGGCGACCTCGCCGGCGCCGGTGCGCGGGTCGGCGGCGATTTCGCGGGCGCGGTCGGACAGCGCCCGGGCGCTGACCCGCAGGTTGATGAAGCCGAGGCCGGCGATCTCTACCGACTGCAGCAGGGGATGACCCGACAGGGCCTCGACCACCGCGGCGGCGAT
>DAORNX010000242.1:0-4419 GCA_035441225.1 Caulobacter sp. | reverse complement strand
TGAACTGCAGGGCGTTCTTCACCTTGACCTTCAGATAGGCCGAAAAGCTCCAGTAACCCAAACCCATCCGTCGCCGTGCGCGGGCGACCAATGTGTTCAGCAGAAGGAGGGTTCTATAGGACCAATCGCCGAGGAAGGCGAGCCAGCGGGCGTGTTGCACGATGCCGTCGAACTCGTCGCCATGCACGACCAGGAATCGGCGGCCGTCGGCGGTCTCGTGGATCGCATCGCGGGCCACCACCACCCCGCCGAAATGCACGCCGCAGAAGTCACGGGCCCGCTCGTCGTGATTGCCCGGCACATAGGTCACCTGGACCCCCTTCCGGGCCATCCGCAGAACCTTCTGCACCACGTCGTTGTGGCTTTGCGGCCAGTGCCAGCCGCCCTTCAGCTTCCAGCCGTCGATGATGTCGCCGACCAGGTAGAGATGGTCGCATTCCAGGTGGCGGATGAAGTCCAGCAGCATCTCCGCCTGGCATCCACGGGTGCCGAGATGGACGTCGCTGATGAACACGCTCCGGCAGCTGAAGTTCGGCTCGCCCTGGCTCATCCCTGCTCCTGAAACAGGCGGTGACTGGGACGCTGCTAGGCTGATTGCGTGTCAGTCTCGTGAAGCGACATCTCGTCCGTTGCGGCCTGACCGGGCCGCCCCTAGATGAGCGGCATGTCCGAGGTCCAGTCCCTGCAGCGTGATACCCCCAAGTCCCGACGGACCCGCGCGCGTATCCTCGACGAGGCGGTCAGGGTCATCGCCGGGCAGGGCTACGCGGCCACCACCAACGCCGCCGTGGCCGAGGCGGCGGGCATCACGCGGGGGGCGATGCTCTACCATTTCCCGACCCGCGAAAGCCTGCTCGAGGCGGCGATCGATCATATCCAGACCCAGCGCGCGGCCCTGTTCCGCGACGCCGCCGACAGCCTGCCGCCCGGCGCCGACGTGACCGAGCATGCGATCGAGACCTACTGGGACCTGCTGCACCGCACGCCGTTCGTGGCCTTCGCCGAACTGGAGGCGGCGTCACGCACCGACCCGCTGGTCCGCGAGATGCTCAGCCCCTCGATGGCCGAGTTCGACCGGGCCCAGATCGGCGACCACTTTCTCAAGATGCTGCACGCCGGCGCCGGCCCGCGCTTCCAGGCCAGCCGCGACCTCGCCCGCTTCATGCTCGAGGGCATGGCCCGGGCCCAGGTGACCTACGACCGGGAGGAGCGCATCGAGCGGCTGCTGGCGGTGATCAAGCGCGCCACCCACATGCTCAACCGCAAGGGCGGCGTGACCGACCTCTGGCCCGAGTAAACGTCGGGGACATGTACCTTCAGGTACGTGTCCCCTAAACGAGCCGCGCCTGTGATCAGGATTAGGGGACACGTACCTTCGGTACATGTCCCCGGCTTGACCCGCCCCCGCGACACGGACGACACCTCGGTCAGTTCAGCGGAAAGGGCCACCGCAGTGAAACTGTTCACCGACCATCCCCATTCCGTCGGCGAGACCTACGGGGAACACCTCAGGGTCGCCTCCAGCTTCGGCTTCGCGATGATCGGCGCGGGCCTCGCCTCGGTGCTCCACGGCCTCTGCCCCTGGCTGTTCCAGTCCACCGGCAGCCGCACGATCAAGCGGCTGTACCACCGCCTGACCGGCCGCGGCCCGGCCGAGGCCGGCTACGGCGACTGGGAAGGGGCGGGGGTCTAGAGCCGATCGGGGACATGTACCGCAGGTAGGTGTCCCCAGCCGCTTGAAGCTGCAAGGGACACGCACTGAAGTGCATGTCCCTACCCCTTGGCCTTCTCCGCCGCGATCCACTGGTCGATGCGGACTTCCAGCAGGTCCATCGGCAGCGGCCCGGCCAGCAGCACCGCGTCGTGGAACCGGCGGATATTGAACCGCTCGCCCAGCGCCGCCTCCGCCCTGTGGCGCAGCTCGAGGATCTTCATCTCGCCGATCTTGTAGGCCGTGGCCTGGCCCGGCCAGGAGATGTAGCGGTCCAGTTCGATCTCGATGTTCAGCGGCGACAGGGCGCTGTTCTCGGTGAAGCACTTGCGGGCCTGTTCCCGCGACCAGCCCATCCAGTGGATGCCGGTGTCGGCGACCAGCCGGCAGGCGCGCCACATCTCGTAGCTGAGCCGGCCGAACTTCTCGTAGGGCGTCCGGTAGATGCCCATCTCCAGGCCCAGCTTCTCCGAATAGAGGCCCCATCCCTCGGTGAAGGCGGTCATGTCGGCGTCGCGGCGGAAGGCCGGCACCCCCTCCAGCTCCTGGCCCAGGGCGATCTGCAGATGGTGCCCGGGCACGGCCTCGTGCAGCGTCAGCGCCGGCAGCTCGTAAAGACCGCGCTGGTCGAGGGCCGAGGTGTTGACCATGTAACCGCCGGCGACGCCGTTGGCCGGACTGCCCGGGAAATAGCGGCCGGTCGTGTAGCCGACCTCGATCTCGCGCGGCACCTCGCGTACGCCGTAGGTCAACCGGGGCAGGGTGGCGAAGAAGCGCGGCAACTGGTCGTCGATCCGCTTGGCGATGGTGCTGGCCTTCTCCAGCAGTTCCTCCCGGGTGGCGACGTAGAACTGCGGGTCGGTGCGCAGGAAGGTCAGGAATTCCTCGTGCGTGCCCTTGAACCCGGCCTCGGCGCGGACGGCGTCCATCTCCGCGCGGATGCGGGCGACTTCCTTCAGGCCGATCTGGTGGACCTCGTCCGGGGTCAGGTCGGTGGTCGTGTAGCGCCGCACCAGCCAGGCGTAGTAGGCCTTGCCCCCGGGCATGCTGGCGGCGCCCAGGGTGGAGCGGCTGGCCGGAACGTATTCCGTCTCCATGAAGGTCACGTAGCGCTGCTGGGCCGGGCGCAGGACGGTCTTCACCAGGGCGATGGCGCGGGCGCGGTAGCCCTCCCGCTCCGCCGCCGGGATCGAGGCCGGCAGCTGGTCGAGCACGGTCACGGCCTGATCGCCCTCGGCCGGGGCCGCCGCGGCCTTGCGGGCCTGGGTCAGGGCGATCTCGGCGATCGGGCGGGGTTGCACCCAGCCGGTCTTCACCCCGCGCCGGGAGTTGGCGATCTGGTCGTCGTAGTAGGTCCCGGCCCCCGCCAGCCGCTTGAGCCAGTTTTCGGCGTCGGCCCGCGAGGTCATCGGCGAACTGCTGGCCAGATAACCGAAATAGGAGTCGAGGGAATTGTCGCTCGAGAAGGCCAGGCGGCCGGTGTCGAAATCGATGGCCGCGATCTGGTTGCCGATCAGCCGTTCGAGAAAGGCGCGGTTGAGGGCGTCGTCGGCGGACAGGCCCGTCGCCGGGATGGCCCCCAGCCGGGCCTGGAAGGCGACCAGGGACGCCTTGCGCTTCTGGTCCGCGGCCAGGGAGAAGTCCGGCAACTGGCTGCGCGCTCCGGCGTCGCCGTTGGCGCCGGCGGAGATCGGATCCTGCCCGGCGTTCCAGGCCTCGTAGTCGCTGACCAGGGCGTCCAGCGGCGACCGGCCGGGATGGGTCGGAACCTCCACGGCGACAGTCGCGGTCTCATCCGCCCGCGCCTGGACGCCGGACAGGCCCAGCGTCGCGGCCAGGGCCGCCGTCAGTATCGTTCCACGAAGCATCGCACTCATCCCCTCATCGGCGGCCGACAAGCTGGCGCCCCGCGAGCGCGCCCGCAAGCCGGGGGCTTGGCGAACGGGCCCGGAGCGGGCCATGGTCGTCGCCTTGACTCGGGGGGAGGGGCTCATGAGCTTCCTGACGCGGCGCATCGCCATCGATCGTGAAGTCGGCCATGTCGAAGGCCACGGGCTAAAGCCGACGCTCGGCTGGCCGCATCTGGTGGCGCTCGGCGTCGGGGCCATCGTCGGCACCGGCATCTACACCCTGACCGGCGAGGCCGCGGGCCTGGCCGGACCCGGCGCGATGCTCAGCTTCCTGATCGCCGGGGCGGTCTGCGCGGCGGCGGCCCTGTGCTACGCCGAGATGGCGACCCTGATGCCCCGCGCCGGCAGCGCCTACACCTACAGCTACGCGGTGATGGGCGAGACCGTCGCCTGGATCGTCGGCTGGAGCCTGATCCTCGAATACACCGTGGTCTGCGCGGCCGTTTCGGTCGGCTGGGCCGGCTACGCCGGAGCGCTGATCCTGAGCTGGTGGCCGGACGCGCCCCAGGCTCTGCTCAAGGGCCCCGAGGCCGGCGGCGTCGTCAATTTGCCGGCGGTGGTCATCGCCCTGCTGGTGGCCGGCCTGCTGGCCCTCGGCACGCGCGAGAGCGCCCGGGTCAACTTCGTGCTGGTCATCGTCAAGCTGGTCGCCCTGGCCGGCTTCATCGTCCTGGCCCTGCCCGCGTTCAATGTCGCCCACTTCACGCCGTTCATGCCGCAGGGCTTCTGGGCCCACGAGGTCGACGGCGTGAAGATGGGGGTGATGGGCGCCGCCTCGATCATCTTCTTCGCCTTCTA
>DAORNX010000241.1:4082-4426 GCA_035441225.1 Caulobacter sp. | reverse complement strand
CGGCCAGGCCGTCGCCGCGCAGCGCACCGACGGCGAGCGCCTGCTCGTCGCCCGCGCCGGCGCCGAGAAGGCCGATCCGTTGATCCGCTACGTCGTCGATGACGAATTCGGCGACCTGGCGCACAAGGACAAGTCCTTTGCCGATCGCGTGATGTTCTGGCGCAAGGACGCCCCGACCGGCCAGGCTGTCGCCTCGAGCGACGGCTCGGCCCCGCCGGTGGTCGTCGACGCCGCCGCCGAGGAGGCCCGCCTGCGCGCCATCACCGGCGGCAAGACGGTGATCATCTCGCGCGAGAAGGCCAGCTGGGTGAAGCTGCCCGGCCTGTAGAAATCCGTCATGGCCC
>DAORNX010000241.1:0-4059 GCA_035441225.1 Caulobacter sp. | reverse complement strand
GATCATCAAGAGGGGGCGCGGCGCCGGTCGCGCCCCTTTCTCGTGGTTCCCCGTGCCTGGGTGGCCCGGACAAGCCGAGCCATGACGGGCGCGGAGATCAAGGGGAGAAGGATTCCCCCGCTGAATCGTCCTACACTGGCGCCATGCCCATCCGTCGCCTGCCTCCGGAGACCGTCAACCGCATCGCCGCCGGCGAGGTGGTCGAGCGGCCGGCCAGCGCGGTCAAGGAGCTGGTCGAGAACGCCCTCGACGCGGGCGCCAGCCGGGTCGAGGTCGAGGCCGACGGCGGCGGGCTGACGCGGATCCTCGTCTGCGACGACGGCTCGGGCCTGTCGCCGGACGAGCTGTCGCTGGCCGTCGAACGCCACGCCACCTCCAAGCTGTGCCCCGACGCCGACGGGACCTGGGACCTGCTGCACATCTCGACGCTCGGCTTTCGCGGCGAGGCGCTGCCGTCGATCGGCTCGGTGGCGCGGTTGAGCATCTCCAGCCGCGCGCGCGGCGCGGCAGACGCCCACGCCATTCTCGTCGAGGGCGGCGCCACGGGCGAGGTTGGTCCGGCCGCCTTCGCCGGCGACCACGGGGCGCGGGTCGAGGTCCGCGACCTGTTCTACGCCACCCCGGCCCGGCTCAAGTTCATGAAGTCGGCCCGCGCCGAGCAGATGGCCATCGCCGAGGAGCTGAAGCGCCAGGCCATGGCCCATGAGGCGGTCGGCTTCACGCTCGATCTCGATGGCCGCCGCGCCCTGCGGCTGACCGCCGAGCATCCGGGTCCGGACGGTCGTCTGGCCCGACTGTCGGCGGTGCTCGGCCGGGAGTTCCAGGACAACGCCCTGGCCATCGACCAGGAGCGCGAGGGGATTCGCCTGACCGGTTTCGCTGGCCTGCCGACCTATTCGCGCGGCAACGCCGCCCACCAGTACCTGTTCGTCAACGGCCGGCCCGTACGTGACCGGCTGCTGCAGGGCGCCCTTCGCGGAGCCTACGCCGACTACCTGGCCCGCGATCGCCATCCGACGGCGGCGCTGTACATCGAGCTCGATCCGACCTTCGTCGACGTCAATGTCCACCCGGCCAAGGCCGAGGTGCGCTTCCGCGATCCGGCGATGGTGCGCGGCCTGATCATCGGCGCCCTGCGCCACGCCCTGGCCGGGGCCGGTCACCGGGCCTCGACCACGGTGGCCTCGGCGGCCCTGGCGGGCTTCCGGCCGCAGGGCTATCAGCCGGGCCCGTCGCCGGCCGGCTTCTCGGCGTGGCAGCAGGGCGGCTGGACGCCCCGCGCGCCGGCGCCGGTCCTGCCGGGGATGTCCGAGGCCACGGCCCGGGTCGAGTCCGTGGACGCCTGGTCCGAGCCGACCGCGCCGTCCCATGGCCAGCCCGCCGCCGTCATCGATCCTGTCGACTATCCCCTCGGCGCCGCCCGGGCCCAGGTGCACGAGACCTATGTCGTGGCCCAGACCCGCGACGGCATGGTCATCGTCGACCAGCACGCGGCGCACGAACGGCTGGTCTACGAGCGGATGAAGCGCGAGATGGAGTCCGGTGGCGTGGTCCGCCAGACGCTGCTCCTTCCGGAGGTGGTCGATCTCGACCCGGCCGAGGCCGACCGGGTCATGGCCCGCGCCGACGAACTGGCGGCGCTCGGGCTGGTGATCGAGGCCTTTGGTCCCGGCGCCGTGCTGGTGCGCGAGACGCCCGCGCTGCTGGGCGACACCGACGCGGCGGGACTCATCCGCGACATCGCCGACGACCTGGCCGAGAACGGCCAGGCCCTGGCCCTGAAGGAGCGTCTGCAGGAGGTCTGTTCGACCATGGCCTGCCACGGCTCGGTCCGCGCCGGCCGCCGGCTGACGGCCGCCGAGATGAACGCCCTGCTGCGCGAGATGGAGGCGACGCCGCACAGCGGCCAGTGCAATCACGGCCGCCCGACCTATGTCGAACTCAAGCTGGCCGATATCGAGCGGCTGTTCGGGCGGCGGTAGGCTTGGGGACATGTACCGCCTTCGGTACGTGTCCCCTGTCCGAGCAGAACCGATTGGGGGACACGTACCGAAGACGGTACATGTCCCCTTCAGCTAGAACACCGCGACGAAGGTCGCCACGACGAAACCGACCAGCATGATGGTGCTGCCCACGGCAAGGAGCACCCGCAGCACCTGTTTCACCGCCGGCGACAGCAGATCGGGTTCGGCGGGAATGAATTCGGGAACGCGGACGCTGGTCGCCTTGGCCATGGAGGGCCTCCTTGGGGGTCGTTTCCTCGCGGGGCGCGTTAAACCACACCCTCTGTAGGGCCATCGTCCTCGCCCGCTTGATCCAAGTCAATCGCCCGGGCCGTCAATTCTGAAGGACGGGAGGCGTGCGCCGCGCCCGGCTCACGCCTCCCTCCAGGCTAGAGGTGCGCGTCCGCGAAGGCCGTCATCGCGGCCTGCAGATACTCAAGAAGCCCGGCCGCCCGATCCTCGTAGCGCGACCGGAAGTCGGGATGGTCGCCGTACATCTGCCCCAGGCCGAGGTAGGCGTCACGGGTCGGCGGGGCCTTCCAGCTGCGCGCCACCCAGGCATGATGACGACGCACGATCGCGATCACCGCCGCGCTGTCCGGCGGCAGGCCGTCCGCCATGGCGTCCGCCAGGGCGGCCTCGATGGCTTCGACCTCGGCCGCGAAGCCGGCGAAATCCTCGGCCTTCCAGCCCTTCATCACCGTCTTGCCGTGATCGATCTCGGCCTGGGCCCGGTCGCCGTAGCGATCGACCAGCCAGGCCTCGTGGTCGGCCTGCTTCTCGGGCGCGAAGCCCTGGTAGAGTGTCTTGTCGTCCATTGTCGCGTCTCCTTCGAGGGCGGCGAGGGTTTCATCCAGCGTGCGCAGGAGTCGGCGATAGCGCCGGGCTTCCGCCGCGAGCCGTGTCCGGTGGCGGCGCAGGGCCTCCAGCCGGTCAAAGTCGGGCGCCGCCAGCACCGCCCGAATGGCCTCCAGCGGAAATTCGAGTTCCCGGTGGAACAGGATCTGCTGCAGGCGCAGCAACTCCTCGCGGCCATAGTAGCGGTAGCCGTTCTCCCCGACGCTGGCCGGCCGGAGCAGGCCGATCTGGTCGTAGTGGTGCAACGCGCGGACCGAGACGCCCGACATCCTCGCCACCTGCCTGACCGTGTACCTGTTCATGCCGTCCTCGCCGATGGACGGGGGTATGAGGTCTCACGGGACGTGAGGGTCAAGGGCGTTGATGGGGAACATGTCCCCGTCTTGAAAGTCCGGGTCTCTGCCGATAGCCTCATACCGTTCAACCTGAGGCGACCATGTCACCCCTTGCCATCGAGGCGCGGGCCTGACGGCCGGAACCGGTCCGTCGAACGCCCGCTGATCCGCCCGCTTCGGCCACCGCCGGAGCGCGACGTCACATGCCTCGACACGGACTTCCAGGTGAACATTTCCAAACCGCAGCAGCGCACGCTGCACGCGCTTGCCCAGGGCGGCGCGATCACCCTTGTGCGCGACGACCGTGGCGGCCTTGTCGCCGCCGAATGCTTCAACCGCGATGGCTGGCTGCTGAGCGACTGCGACCTCGCGGTCTTCAAGGCCCTGAAGAGGCGCCGCTTCATCGCCAGCCGGAACGGCGGCCCCTACCGCATTACGCGGGAGGGGCTGCTGAATCTCCGGGCCCAGGTCGACAACCGGGTCGCCGGTCGCGCCTGGTGACGACGCCTCCGGACTACCGGTCGCGACGGTCGGCCCGGATGCGGGCGCTGAGCAGGTCGAAGCGGCGGTCGAGGTCGGCGCGCTCGGCGTTGGTCAGGCCGTCGCGGCGGTAGTCGGCCTCCATCCGGGCCAGGTCGTTGAAATCGGCGCGCAGCCGGGCGGCCTCAGCGCGGGTCAGGCTGCCGTCGCGGACGCCGGCGTCGATGCGGGCGTCGAGGACGGCCTGGCGCTGGTTGATGCTGGTCCAGCGGTCCTGGTCGTCACGACGGTCTGCCTGGATCCGGGCGCTGAGCTGGTCGAAGCGGCGGTCGAGATCGGCGCGTTCGGCGTTGGTCAGGCCGTCGCGGCGATAGTCGGCCTCC
>DAORNX010000240.1:0-4435 GCA_035441225.1 Caulobacter sp. | reverse complement strand
GCCGCCCTGGCCATGCCGGGCCGCGCGCGTGTCGCCGCCCCCGCCCCGCAATCGCCTCCGGACGGGGACGACGACTCCCAGGCCATGGCCTACCTGTAGCGGACCGGACGCGCCAGGGCTCTGGTCAAAGTGATATCACTTTGATACTGTCGGCGCCGACGGCGCGCCATGGCGCCGACGGGAGGTCTGACCATGCTCGGTCTGTTCATCAAGTCCCCGCGCCGACGCCGGGTCGCGCTCGTCCTGGCCGCCGGCCTGCTGGTCGCCGGCCTGGCGGTGTGGCTGTCTCAGGCCTGAACCGGCGACAGCAACGGCTCCCCGTGGAAGAAGCGCCGCAGGTTCTCCAGGGTCTGGGCGACCATCCGGGGAATGCTCTCGAGCGTTCCGCCGGCCGTGTGCGGAGTCAGGACGGTGTTGGGCACGTCGGCCCAGCGTTCGGCCGGCGTCGGCTCGGTCTCGAAGACATCCAACGCCGCCATGCCCAGCCGCCCGTCCCGCAGGGCGGCGATCAGGGCGTCCTCGTCGACCACCGAACCGCGCGCGACATTGACCAGACAGCCGCGCGGCCCGAGCGCCTCGATCACCCCCCGTGAGATCAGGTGATGGTTGGCCGCGTCCCCGCGACAACAGACGAACAGGGCGTCGCTGTCCGCCGCCAGGGCGGTCAGCCCGGCCGCCATCGGCCAGCGGCTGTCCTTCGGGTTCGGCCCCCACCAGGAGACGATCATGCCGAACGGCTCGAGTCGCCGGGCCACCGCCTCGCCGATATGGCCGAGCCCGATGATGCCGGCCTTGCGGCCCGTCAGGCCCGGCCGCGGCCGCATCCGCTCGGCCGGGGTCCAGCGCCCCTGTCGCACGATCCTGTCTCCGGCGACGATGCCGCGCCAGGCGGCGAGAAAGGCGCCGACGGCGTGGTCGGCGACGTCCTCGGCGTTCAGGCCTCGCGCGTGGGTCACCGCCACCCCCTGGGCGCGACACCAGGCGACGTCCACCCCGTCATAGCCGACACTGACGCAGGCGATCAGCCCCAGCCTGGGCATTTCCGACAGCAGGTCGCGCGACAGGCGGATGTCGCCGGCGTGGACAATGGCCTGCACCTCAAGACCGGGGCCCTCGAGAAACGCCAGTCGATCCGGGTAGTCCCACAGCCTCAGGACGCGATAGTCGGGCTCGAGCGCCGCCTGCAGCGGCAGCAACATCTCGTGCGAGATCAGGACCACGGGCGGGGGCGAAGTGTCGGGCATGGGCCAAGTCTGCCCGCGCCCCGCCGCGCGTCAACCGACGAGGTCGTGAGCCGGCGCGGGACTACCGCCCACGTTGTCGCCCGGCCGCGCGATCGCCCGCCGACATATGTCGCCTTGTGTTTCGCCAGAATGGGGATTTCCTGTCGACGGGGACGACGCGCCAATGATCGAGGATTCGGGGGTTGAGGGCCTGCGGCGACAGCAGCGGCTAATCTTCCGTTGTGTGACCGGCTTCCTGCTCGACCTGGTCGGCCGGCAGATCCGCCGGCACGACGGGGATTTCACGCGCGCGGTGGTCTACATGGCCGCGATCCAGGCCAGCCGGCCGCCATCCGGCGGTGACACCGATATCCGCCCGTTCAGCGTGCGCGCCATCGCCCAGTCGATGGGCCTGCCCTACGAGACCACCCGTCGCAAGATCGCCGAGCTGGAAGCGGCCGGCCTGGCCCGCCGGCTCGGCGACCGGGGCTACGTCGTGTCGCCGGCGACGTTCGAAGGGGCGGCCTATCGCGTGGATGGCGAGGCGACCTGGCGGACGCTGCGGCGGGTAATCATCGACCTTCGCGCGCTGCAGTTCGATTTCGACCAGTTCGCCGGCGGCTCGGGCCTGGCCGCCGCCCGCCATCTCGACCCCGACGACCTGACCGATGCGGCCAACGTGCTGGTCAACGATTTCCTGCTGCGGGTGCTGGAGGGCGGTGTCGAACCGCACGGTTCGATGCTCGACGCGGTGATCTTCGCCACCATGCTGCTGGCCAATGCCGAGTTGCTGACCCATGACCCGCAGCTGGCCTGGACCTACGCGGGCGCCGAGACCCCGCCGCCGGACAACCTGCGGCGACCAGCGACCATCATCGGCATCGCCCGCCCGCTGGGCCTCACCCACGAGACGGTGCGCCGCCATGTTCGCCGGCATCGCGAACGCGGCTGGGTCAGGCGGGTCACCGGCGGCTACCTGATCACCCAGGACCGGATACAGGCGCCGGACGTGCTGCAGTCGGGCCTGCTGATCTCGCACTGCTTCCTGCAGCTGATGCGGTCCCTGCGTCAGCTCGGCGTCGACCCCGCGGCGATCGAGGCCGTCCCCGGTCCCGGGCGCCCTACCGCGTGAACTTCTGGAACTTGATCCGGTGCGGAATCAGGCTGTCGGCGCCGAGGCGGCGCTTCTTGTCTTCCTCGTACATCTCGAAGTTGCCCTCGAACCACTCGACATGGCTGTCGCCTTCGAAGGCCAGGATGTGGGTGCAGAGGCGGTCGAGGAACCAGCGGTCGTGGCTGATGACCACGGCGCAGCCGGCGAACTCTTCCAGCGCCTCCTCGAGGTTCTGCAGCGTCTCGATGTCCAGGTCGTTGGTCGGTTCGTCGAGCAGGATGACATTGCCGCCGGTGGCCAGGGTCTTGGCCAGGTGGACGCGGTTGCGCTCCCCGCCCGACAGCTGGCCGACCTTCTTCTGCTGGTCGCCGCCCTTGAAGTTGAAGCTGCCGACATAGGCGCGGCTGTTGATCTCGCGCTTGCCGACAAGCATCACGTCGGTGCCGCCGCTGATCGCCTGCCAGACGGTGTCGTTCGGGTTGAGGTCGTCGCGGCTCTGGTCGACGTAGGCCAGCTTGACCGTCTCGCCGAGGCGGATCTTGCCGTTGTCCGGCGCCTCCTGGCCGGTGATCAGCTTGAACAGCGTCGACTTGCCCGCGCCATTGGGGCCGATCACCCCGACGATGCCGTTGGGCGGCAGGCGGAACGACAGGTCCTTGAACAGGCAGCGGTCGCCGTAGTCCTTCTCCAGGCCCTCGACCTCGAGCACCACGTTGCCCAGGCGCGGGCCGGGCGGGATCTGGATCACCGCGTGGGTCTGGGCCCCGCGGGCGTTCTCCTGCTCGGAGACCATCTTCTCATAGGCGGCCAGACGGGCCTTGGACTTGGTCTGGCGGGCCTTGGCGTTGGAGCGGACCCATTCCAGTTCCTTGGTCAGGGCCCTTTGCCGGGCCTCCGACTCCGACTGCTCCTGCACCACCCGCTTCTGCTTCTGCTCCAGCCAGCCGGAGTAGTTGCCCTCGTAGGGCACGCCCTTGCCGCGATCGAGCTCGAGCGTCCAGCTGGTCACCTGGTTGAGGAAGTAGCGGTCGTGGGTCACCAGGATGACGCAGCCGGGGAAGGCTTCCAGGTGGTGCTGCAGCCAGGCCACCGACTCGGCGTCCAGGTGGTTGGTCGGTTCGTCGAGCAGCAGCATGTCCGGCTTGCTGAGCAGCAGCCGGGCCAGGGCCACGCGGCGCTTCTCGCCGCCCGACAGCTTGGTCACGCCGCTGTCATTCGGCGGACAGCGCAGGGCGTCCATGGCCATCTCGACCTTGCTGTCGATGTCCCACAGGTCGCCGGCGTCGATCTTCTCCTGGAGGGCGGTCATCTCCTCCATCAGCTCGTCGGTATAGTTTTCGCCCAGCTCGGCGGCGATCGCGTTGTAGCGGTCGACGATCTGCTTTTCCTCGCACCAGGCGATGACATTCTCCCAGACGGTCTTGTCCGGATCGAGATGCGGCTCCTGCTCGAGGTAGCCCATCTTCACGCCGTCGGCGGCCCTGGCCTCGCCGCTGAATTCCTTGTCCAGCCCGGCCATGATCTTCAGCAAGGTCGACTTGCCCGAGCCGTTGACCCCGACCACGCCGATCTTGGCGTCCGGGTAGAACGACAGCCAGATGTTCTCGAACACCTTCTTGCCGCCCGGGTAGGCCTTGGTCAGGCCCTGCATCTGGAAAATGTATTGCGCGGCCATGGGGGGTCGCTCGCTCTCGTCTGATCGGAATGGGGGTCGGCGCGGGATGTAGCGACCGGGGGGTCGAAAGGCAACGGCTGCAAGGGAACCAAACCCGCGTGAGGTGTCCGCGGTGGCTTCGGCGACCCAGGCTGTGGCAGGATGTGGCCATTGCAGTCCGTCGGGGAATCGCCATGACACCGCGTCGCGCCGGCCGCCTGGCCCTGTCCGTGATCGCCACCGCCTGCCTCGCGAGCGCCGGCCCGGCCCTGGCCCAGTCCGCCGAACCTGCCAGCGTTCGGTCGCTCAGCGAGAATGCGCCGCCGCCTCCACCGAAACCGATGGAGGGCGTCGAGGCGGCCGAGGCCCTCAACGCCGACATCAACGCCCGCAACGCCGAAGCCGCCGCCCGCGACCGCGCCGCGGCCGAGGACTACGCCCGCC
>DAORNX010000239.1:0-4455 GCA_035441225.1 Caulobacter sp. | reverse complement strand
AGGGCGGCGCGCGCCGCGACGACATAGGCGGCCAGATCGCCGGCCGTCTGCGGCCGCCCCTCGAGCACGGTGCGCCCCAGCACCTCCAGCAGCGCGGTCTGGTCCGGCAGGTCGGCGACGGCCGCCTCGTAGGCCTTCAGTCGCCCGTAGAACGCCTGGCCAAGCTTCTTGACCCGCTTGGCGACCGACAGGTCGCCGACGCCCAGTTCGCGGAAGGCGTCGTCGAGCCCCTGCACATAGCGATCGAACAGCGCCTGCCGCCCCTCGGCGGCGACGCCGGTCTCGCCCCTGAGGCGCTCGACGAGCAGGATGACATGCAGGGTGTAGAGTTCGAAGCGGCCCTCGCGCGTGTCGGCGACCCCGCCGGTGCGGTAGAAATCGGGTCGGCGCGCCTGGCCAGCCGCGGCCGCGTAGAGCGCCTCGCCCGCCAGTTTCGCCGGACTGGGCCGGAACAGCCGCTGTAGCATCGTCGGTATCGCCTCGATTTCGCCGCCAGGGGAGCCTAAAGCGGGCATTGAACTAAGCCCCCGCGGGCGATAGGTCAAAGACCAGCGCCCACAGCGCGCACCCGGAGCCGACATGTTTCGTAAAGCCGCACTCGCCGCCGCCTCCGCCGTCGTCCTGATGACGACCGGCGCCTGCATGCCGATGACCACCTATTCCGGCTTCCAGGCCATCGAGGTGAACCCGGCCGACATCAAGGCGGGCGAGGACACCAAGTCGACCGTGATGGGCAAGCTCGGCTCCCCCTCGGCCAGGTCGACCTTCGATCCGAACGTCTGGTTCTACATGAGCCAGGTGACCGATCGGGTGGCCTTCTACCAGCCACGCGTAGCCCAGCGGAACATCTACGCCGTGACCTTTGACGCGGCCACCGAGCAGGTGACGGCGGTGAACGCCTACACCCTGCGCGACGGCAAGGTATTCGCCTATAACAGCCGGGAAACCCCGACCCGCGGCCGCGAACTGAGCATCCTTGAACAGCTCCTCGGCAACGTCGGGCGCGGCGGCATGCTGCCCCGCGACGACGAAGAGGGCGTTCCCGGCAGCCGACCCGGCGATCGCCGCGAATAGCCGCCGCCCCCGGCCGCAGACAGCAACGCCCCGGAGATCGCTCTCCGGGGCGTTTTTTCTGGCTGCGCGGGGAGCCGGCGAACCGGCTCCCCGGAAGACCTAGCCGTGGGCCAGCACGGCCAGCAGCAGCAGTGCCACGATGTTGGCGATCTTGATCATCGGGTTCACCGCCGGACCGGAGGTGTCCTTGTAAGGGTCGCCGACGGTGTCGCCGGTCACGGCCGCCTTGTGGGCTTCAGAGCCCTTGCCGTGCTTGACGCCATCGCTGTCGGTGAAGCCTTCCTCGATGACCTTCTTGGCGTTGTCCCAGGCGCCGCCGCCCGAGGTCATCGAGATGGCCACGAACAGGCCGGTGACGATGACGCCCATCAGCATGGCGCCGAGGCTGGCGAAGGCGTTGATCTTGCCGGCGATGGCGTTGATCACGAAGAACAGCACCACCGGCGAGGCGACCGGCAGCAGCGAGGGGACGATCATTTCCCGGATCGCGGCCTTGGTCAGGATGTCCACGGCCTTGCCGTACTCGGGCTTGACGTCGCCGGTCATGATGCCGGGGTTCTCGCGGAACTGGCGACGGACCTCGACCACCACGGCCTGGGCCGCGCGACCGACGGCGGTCATCGACATGCCGCCGAACAGGAACGGCAGCAGGCCGCCGAACAGCAAGCCGACCACGACGTAGGGGTTGGAGAGGTCGAAGGTGACCGCGCCCAGACCGTCGAAGAAGCCGCCCTTGCCCAGACCCTCGGCCGTGAAGAACTTCAGGTCCTCGGTGTAGGCGGCGAACAGCACCAGGGCGCCGAGGCCGGCCGAGCCAATGGCGTAGCCCTTGGTGACAGCCTTGGTGGTGTTGCCCACGGCATCCAGGGCGTCGGTGGTGACGCGCACTTCCGGGGGCAGGCCGGCCATCTCGGCGATGCCGCCGGCGTTGTCGGTGACCGGGCCGAAGGCGTCGAGGGCGACGATGAAGCCGGCGAGCGACAGCATGGCGGTCACGGCGATGGCGATGCCGAACAGGCCGGCCAGGCCGTAGGTGACGATGATGCCGGCGATGATCACGATGGCCGGGGCCGCGCAGGCCTCCAGCGACATGGCCAGGCCCTGGATCACGTTGGTGCCGTGGCCGGAGACCGAGGCCTGCGAGACCGACTTCACCGGCCGGAAGCCCGTGCCGGTGTAGTATTCGGTGATGACCACGATCAGGGCGGTGATCACCAGGCCGGTGAAGCCGCACCAGAACAGCTCCATCGCGCCGTAGGTCTTCGCCGCGCCGCCGAACGGCGTGAACTCGATCGGGGCGGACACGAAGTGCGGGAACAGGAAGTAGAGGGCGGCGGCCGAGACCAGGCCGGTGACGATCAGGCCCTGGTACAGGGCGCCCATGATGTTCTGGCTCTTGCCGAGGCGCACGGCGAACGAGCCGAGGATCGAGGTGACGATGCCGACGGCGCAGATCGCCAGCGGCAGGGTCATCATCGCCGAAACCAGCGCCGCGTCGCCGCGGAAGAAGATGGCGGCCAGGACCATGGTGGCGACCGTGGTCACCGCGTAGGTCTCGAACAGGTCGGCGGCCATGCCGGCGCAGTCGCCGACGTTGTCGCCGACGTTGTCGGCGATGGTGGCCGCGTTGCGGGGATCGTCCTCGGGGATGCCGGCTTCAACCTTGCCGACCATGTCGCCGCCGACGTCGGCGCCCTTGGTGAAGATGCCGCCGCCGAGACGGGCGAAGATCGAGATCAGCGAGGCGCCGAAGCCCAGGGTGACGAGCGAGTCGATCACCGGGCGGCTGGTCGGGTCCAGGCCCATGACGCGGGTCAGCACGTAGTAGTAGCCCGCCACGCCCAGCAGGGCGAGGCCGGCCACGAGCATGCCGGTGATGGCGCCGGAGGTGAAGGCGACGTTGAGGCCCTTGCCGAGGCTTTCCGACGCGGCCTGGGCCGTGCGGACGTTGGCGCGCACCGAGATCAGCATGCCGACGAAGCCGGCCAGGCCCGACAGGATCGCGCCCAGCGCGAAGCCGACCGGCTGCTCCCAGCTCTTGAAGAACCAGGCCAGGACCGCGATCACCACCACCCCGACGATGCCGATCGTGGTGTACTGCCGGTTCAGATAGGCCTGAGCGCCTTCCTGAATGGCCGCGGCGATTTCCTGCATCCGCGCGTTGCCGGCGGATTTGCGCAACAGGCCGAGGGTCTGGACGATGCCGTAAATCACGGCGGCCAGACCGGCGGCTATCGCCAGTACGAGAAAGTCGATGCCCATAGTTCCAAGAGCCCCTTGTTATAGCCCCGAAGGTTCCCGCGCGGCCGCTGGCCGACGTCCGGTCCCCCCGATCTGCTTTGAATAGACGCCGTCAGACGGCGCCCCCTTTGCGAAAGACGCCCGTCTTTGCCAAATGCCGGCGGTCGAAGCAACCGCCTGTTCCGTTTGGGGAAACTAACGGGGGGCGGCCGGCGGACGCGGCAGGCCGCTGCGCTGCTTCGGCGTTTGTGAAATCAGGCTGATCGAGAGCAGATTGCGGGCGGGCACGATGGCCGCGGCCTCGCGCATCAGGGCGGCTTTCATGCGGGCCTCGTCGATCACCGTGTAGTCGGTCGCCTTGGTGAACGGCGTGCGGTGTCCGACGCGGACCAGGGCGTCCCGGAACCAGGGTTCCTTCTCGCGGATCTTCGGGGCGTCGGCCGACGCGCTGAGGTTGATGCGGACGTGGACGAAGACGTAGTTGACCAGCCGGTTGTTGACCACGATCGGCAGGGCCACCGGGGACAGGTCGACATACTGGCCGCCCCCTTCCTTCTTCGCCGGCTCGCTGGCGGTCGCCGCGCCGGCGGCGGCGAGAGCCAGAGGCAGGGTGGCGAGGAGATGACGGCGACGCATGACCCGCTTGTCACGCCGCCGTGGTGAAGAGCCGGTTAATCGTGGGTCCAGCCGAGACGTCCGACCGGGACCGCGACGCCGTCGAAGGTCGCTGTCACGCCCTGCCCCGCCCCGAAGACGCCGACCACGGTCAGCTGCGGCGGAGTCGCCCGTCCCGGGTCCAGGGCGCAGACAATCTGGTAGTCATCGCCGCCGGTGGCCAGCGCCAGCCGGGCGGCCCGGGAATCGGGCTGACCGGACAACCACGCCATCGCGCCGGCCGACAGCGGCAATCGGCCCAGATCGATGCTCACGCCGCAGCCGCTGGCCCTGGCGATATGGCCCGCATCAGCCAGCAGGCCGTCCGAAATGTCCGCCGCGGCCCGCGCCTGGTCGAGCAGCAGCGCCCTCAGGTCCAGGCGGGGTTCCGGCAGGCGGTAGCGCATCGCCAGGTCGGCGTCGGCGAGTTCCCCGCGCGCCGCCCGCAGGCCCAGCCAGCCGTCGCCGATCGGGCCGCTGACCGCC
>DAORNX010000238.1:0-4459 GCA_035441225.1 Caulobacter sp. | reverse complement strand
GACCGCGCCCGCCGCGGCGATCATCGTCACGCCCGCCGTCAGCACGGCCAGCTGGGCGCCTGGCAGGCGCGCTCGGGCCTGCGGCGACGGGGTGGACTTCTTCACCAGCAGGAAGGTGGCGACGACGAAGATCAGGCCCTGCGCGCCGAAGACCCAGAAGGCGTCGCGCCATACCCCGCCCTGGGCGAACACCCCGCCGATCAGCGGGCCGATCAGGGTCGCCACGCCCCAGACTCCGGCGATGGCGCCATAGACCCGCACCCACAGCTTCTCGGGGAACAGGGCGTTGATGGCGACGTAGCAGAGGGCCACCACGGCCCCGGCGCCGAGGCCCTGAACCAGCCGGCCGGCGACGAAGGTGAGGAAGTCCGGGGCCAGGGCGCTGACCGCGCAACCGATCGCATAGGCCCCGCCCGCGAGCGCCGTGGCCGGGCGCAGGCCCAGGGTCATCGACACCCGCCCCGACACCGCCCCGGCGACGATCGAGGCCAGCAGGAAGGCGGCCACCGCCCAGCCGAAATACTGGAAGCCGCCGATGTCCCTGGCGATGGTCGGGGTCAGGGTGACGGTCACCAGGGCGTCGGCGGCGTTGAGCCAGATGCCCAGGCACAGAAACGCGAACCGCGACGCCAGGGCCGGGGTCAGCAGGTCGCGCCAGCCGGCGGGTTCGGAGGGGTCTGTCGATGAAACCATAGAGCGCCGTTGATGGACCCGGATCATCGTTCCGCCAAGTGCGGGGGCGCCATCTGTGCTATGATCCCATCATGACCCTCGACGAAGCCCTCGAGAAACTTCGCGGCGCGAAGCCGCTGCTCGACCGGTACGGCGTTGCGCGGATCGGCGTGTTCGGCTCGGTGGCTCGCGGCGAAGCCGGACCGGACAGCGATGTGGATGTGCTGGTGGAGTTCGATCCCGCGCGGGTTCCAGGCTGGGAATATTTCGGTCTCTCGGACGAACTGGCGGCTGTGCTCAAGCGGCCCGTGGATGTCGTCACGGCCAGATCGCTAAAGCGCCTGATGCGCGACCGCGTCCTGGGCGAAGTCGTCTATGCCCAAGGTCGCGCGCGACGCCCGGATGCGCCTTCGGGATATGCTTGAGGCGACCTCGCGCATTCGCCACCACGTCGAGGGCGTCGTGAAGGCCGATTTCCTGAATGGGTCTACGAGCTTCGACGCCGTCGCGATGAACATTGTCGTCATCGGCGAATCTGTCGTCCATCTGCCGCCTGACCTGAAGGCCGGGGAACCGGAGACGCCCTGGCGCCAGATCGTCGCGAGCCGAAATCTGGTCGCGCACGGCTATCCCGAGCTTGATCCGGATGTCATCTGGACAATCGTCGCGACCCAACTCGATGACCTCGACGCCGTGACCAAACGCATGATCGCCCGCCTGGAAGGACTTTGAATGGCCCTCGTCCCCTTCGCCGACATCGACGCCCTGCCGCCCAAGGCGAAAGACTATTGGGACAAGCTGGCGGCCAAGCTGAACATCTTCCGCATGCTGGCCAACGCCGACACGATGATGGAGCCGGCCCTGCGCTTCGGCGGCGCGATCCTCAGCAAGCAACAGCTGGGCGCCGACCTGCGCGAACTGGTCATTCTGCTGGTCGCCGAGCTCGAGGGCGGCGAGTACGAGTGGAACCAGCACGTGCCGATCGGCCTGCGCTGCGGCTGCAGCCAGGCCCAGATCGACGCCCTGGCGGCCCGCCGGCTGGACGACGCGAGCTTCAATGCGAAGGAAAGGGCCCTGCTGGTCTTCGCCGCCGAGGTGATCGAGAAGGTCAAGGCCAGCGAGGCGTCGCTCGCCGAGGCGCAGAAGCACTTCAGCCCCAAGGAGATCGTCGAGATCATCCTGACCTGTGGCTTCTACATGACCATGGCCCGGCTGACCGAGACCACCCGCACCGATATCGACCCGCCGGCCGGCAGCGTGGTGGTGGATGCGCTGCAGCGGTAACCAACCGACCTTCCTCCCCCAGTAGGGGGAGGGGGGACCAGCCGAAGGCTGGTGGAGAGGGATGCGCCGGTGGCGGCCGGGCCGGCGCGGAGTCCCCCTGCCACAAATGGCGGACGGGTCCCTGATGTCTTGACGGCCAGTATTGCGCCGGCGCGGTCCTGCTCAAGGACCGCCTTTGGCGGCCGCGAAGCGGCGACCCCGTCGGGGTCGTCCTTGACCAGGCCCGCTGTCCGGAGCGCATCATTCCATCAAGGCCTTCAGGGCTCTCCATGACCAAGGCGGTCAGACCGCGCGCTGTGGACGTTGCCCGTTCGGCGGGCGCCAATCTGTGCTATGGGCCGCCTCGCCATTTTCCTGACCCACGGACCGGCGAACCTCGTTCACCATAGACACCCATGGCCGCCTATCGCGTTCCGCATCCTCGCCGGCCTCACATCGAGAGGCACGCCCGACGCCAGACCCTGGCGGCGCGGGTGATCGGCTTCATGCTGCTGTGGGGCCTGGTCGGGCTGATGGTGTTCACGGCCGACCGGGCCATCCCGCGCGAACACCTGCCATGGAAGACCCTGGCGATCATCGATCCGCTTGGCGCGGCGACCCGGATCAAGGCGGCCAGGGCCGGCGACGACCCGGCTGCCTGCCGCGCCATTCTGGTCCAGGGCGGCATCGAATACGCCGAGGTCCCGGCGACCGCCGGCGCCTGCGGCCTGAGCGACACGGTGCGGCTGCGCTCGGGCCTGGCGCCGCTCTCGCCGACCGACGCGCCGATGACCTGCAAGGAAGCGCTCGCCTTCAGCATCTGGGAGCGCCAGGTGGTCCAGGCGGTGGCGTTCGACGAACTCGGCCAGGCCGTGACCGGCATCGATCACTATGGCAGCTACGCCTGCCGCCGGCAGTATGGCCGGACCGAGGGGCCGATCAGCGAGCACGCCAGCGCCAACGCCATCGACGTGGCGGCCTTCCGGCTGGCCGACGGAACGGTGATCTCCGTCGCCCGCGACTGGGCCGATCCCGGACCCAGGGGCCGCTTCCTGCACCGGGTGCGTGACGGGAGCTGCCGCATCTTCCTGACCACGCTCAGCCCCGACTACAACCTTGAGCACCACGACCACTTCCATCTGGACATGGGCGGCTGGCCGAAGTGCGGGTGAGGCGTTGCCTTCCCTAGGGGAGGCCGCGAGACCCTTGCCGCCGGACACGGCCGCGTGGGGAGAAACATGGCGGACTTCAGCAGCTTCGCGGGACGGCCGGTCCCTGACTGGTACGCCGAGCCGCAACTCGGGATCTTCATCCACTGGGGCATGGCCTCGGTCCCGGCCTTCGCTCCCGCAGGCCGTTCGATCAGCGACCTGTTCGTCAGCGACTACGACAACGCCTTCGTTCTGGGCCCGTATGCCGAGTGGTACGACAACGCCCTGCGTGACCCGACCAGTCCGACCGCCGCCTACCACCGGGAACGGTGGGGCGACGCCCCCTACAGCGCCTTCCGCGAGCCGTTCGAGCAGGCCGCCGAGGCTTTTGACGCCGACGCCTGGGCAGACCTTTTCCAGGCCGCCGGGGCAAAATATGTGGTGTTCGTCACCAAGCACCACGACGGCTTCTGCCTCTGGCCGACCGGGATCGACAATCCGAACCGCCCCGGCTGGTCTTCGAAACGCGACTTCGTCGGCGAGCTGGGGGAGGCGGTCCGCGCCCGCGGCATGCGCTACGGTCTCTACTACTCCGGCGGCCTGGATTGGACCTTCCGGCCGAGCCTGATCCGCAACATGGGCGAGATGTTCGCCTGCGTGCCCACCGACGAGGCCTACAGCGCCTACGCCCTGGCCCAGGCCCGGGAGCTGATCGATCGCTATCGCCCCTCGGTGCTGTGGAACGATATCGCCTGGCCCAATGTCGAGGATCTGCCCGGCCTGTTCGCCCACTACTACGCGACGGTGCCGGACGGGGTGATCAATGACCGCTGGATGGCGTCGAAGGCGCTGTTCGAGAGCCTTCGCGATCCGGCCAACTGCGCCGCGTTCAACGCGATGGTGAAGGCGCGCATCGCCGAGGTCGGGGTGCACGGCGGCAGCACCTCCTCGCCGCCGCACTGCGACTTCCGCACCGTCGAATACACCACCGGCGACCACATGGTCGGCAAGGGCAAGTGGGAGTCCACGCGCGGTCTTGGCCTCGCCTTCGGCTACAACGCCGCCGAGGCGACCGACGACTACATGAACGGCCCGCAGCTGCTGGAGCTGTACCGCGAGGTGACCGCCGGCGGGGGCAACCTGCTGATCAATGTGGGCCCACGCGCCGACGCGACGATCCCCGCTGTCCAGAGGGAGCCCCTGCTGGCCCTGGGGGCGGCGCTCCGCGCTTGACGCTGGGTCGGCTTGCCGCCACGTTGCGGGCCAACTTCAAACAAGCGTTTAAGGGAGAGACGTCATGGCCGCTGAGGGCACGCTTTTCGATCTGACCGGCAAGGTCGCGATCATCACCGGCAGCTCGCGCGGCATCGGCA
>DAORNX010000237.1:0-4479 GCA_035441225.1 Caulobacter sp. | reverse complement strand
GGCCGACGCGGCGGCCGCAGCGGCCGCTGTCACCCCGAAGCCCTAGCCGGCGGCCTCGGTCCGGTCGAGGCTCACCCGGAAGGCGCCCCTGGCCCGGGCCACGGTGGCGCCGTCGGCGGTAATGTCGGCTTCGGCATGGCAGATCGTGCGCCCCGGCCGGCAGAACCCGGTGTCGAAGGCCAGCCACTGACCGGGTCGGGCCACGTCCAGGTAGTCGACCGTCAGGGAACTGGTCCAGAGGGCGGTGATGGCTACGCCCCGGGCCTTGAGCCGTGCGGCGCAGGACATGCCCATGGCCTGGTCGGCGATGGCCGCCAGAAGGCCGCCGTGAGCGGTGTCCCGCGAGTTGGTGTGCGCCTCGCGGACGAACAATCCCAGCACCACCCGATCGGGAGCCGCCAGCATATAGAGCGGCCGCCAGGGATCGATCAGCGGACTGGGACGGGTGAACGGCTCGAACCCATCGGGTGGGATCATGGCGGGCGCTCCTCGTTGCAAACGATAGTTTGAAACGATTGTTTGAAATATCAAGCGCCGCGGAAAAAGGGGAGACGGCGTCGGCGTTCCGAGGCGCCGTCTCCAGGAGGCAAGTCAGGAAGTGCGTTGCTAAACGCAACCTATTCAGGTTCGTCGCGAAAGACAACCCTCTTGCTTTCCCTATGGGGAAACTCCACTCTGGAACCATGGGCCGGACAGCAGATTATTCCCACCAGAGCTGCGGCATCGCCGCCACCCTTGAGGTCGTCGGCGATCCCTGGACCCTGTTGATCCTGCGCGACGCATTTCGCGGCGTGCGCCGCTTCGAGCAGTGGCAGGAGCGGCTGGGCGTGGCGCGCAACGTGCTGGCCGCGCGGCTCAAGAGCCTGGTGGCGCATGGCGTGCTGGAGCCCCGGCGCTATTCCGAACGTCCGCCGCGCCAGGAGTACCTGCTGACGGCAAAGGGTCAGGCCCTGCGACCGGTGCTGCTGACCATGGCCGACTGGGGCAACCGGCAGGTCTATGGCGACCAGGCGCCGGTACGGTTCATCCATGATCATTGCGGCCACGCCTTCACCCCCAGGCTGGTCTGCGAGCATTGCGGCGAGGGCCTGATCCCCGGCGACCTGCGTCAGACGCAGATCAATGAGGACGCCCCGACCGTCGGCGAGATGCTGGCGTTGCCCGACAAGGCCTGACTCAGGCCGCCGCCGGCCGGACGGCCACCATTCCCGCCGTGCGGGCCCGGACCCTGGGCGAGCCCAGGCAGGTGGCCACGGCCTCGTGGCCAGGCGCTCCCGCGTGCGGCGACACCAGCATCGGCGGACTGTGATTGGCCGGGCAGAGCAGGATCGCCTCGTCGACGCCAACCGCGGCGAGATCGAGGATCGCCGAGGAACGGGTCATCGCGAACAACGGCCGCGCCCCCGGCCCCCGTCGACGCAAATAGGCGGCCAGGGCCGTCTGGGTCGGGTGATCCAGCCCCTGCTCGATCATGTCGATCACCAGCGGCGACGACCCGCCTGCCTCCACACAGGCCAGAAGCACGCCCAGGTCGTCCGACGGCGTGGCCCCGTCCTCGACCAGCCAGGCCAGCGCCCGCTCGATCCGGCCACGCAGCGCAGGCGCCTGTTTCGTCGTCGCGGCGATGGAGTCCCGCCCAGCGACCCGTCGGTCGAGACCGAGGAACACAGCGCCAGGCAAGGCCTCGGCCAAGCGCATCGCCAGCCGCGTCTTGCCGCTGCCCAGCGGCCCGACGATCCAGGTCAGGGGCCGGATGTCGCGGAGCTCGAACCGCTCGCCATCCCACGGCCAGGGCAGGTCGAAGGCCAGGGCGGGCGGACCGGCGGACTTCGCCAGGGCGACCAGGTCGCGCACGGTCGGCGTCTGGCCGCGCGCCAGGTCCTCGCGCATGGCGCGGACGGTCTCCAGGGTCGCGACAAGCTCGCCAAAGCGGGCCTCAAGCACGGCCTGATGGGCGGCCAGCGCCGGCTCCAGCCCCCTTGGGTCGCCGGTGACGACCCGCGCCACCTGGTCGAGGCTGAATCCCAGCGCCCGCAAGGCGGCGATGTCGGCGGCGCATTCGAGATCATCCTGACTCCAGGCCCGCCAGCCGGCCGGGGTCCGGCCCGGAACGACCAGTCCGCGCTGTTCGTACAGGCGAAGGGCCTTGGCCGACACGCCGAGCCGGCGAGCGGCCTCGGACGAACTGAAAAACCGGGGAGAAGGTCTCATGACTCACCTCGCTGCTGGCAGGCCAGCCCGTCTATCGAGGCGAACCCAGGGGCCGGGTCAAGCATCTGGATCGCCCCGGGGATATCTGCGAGCCTGCCGATCCACGAACGCTCGGGAGCCTCCGCCATGCCTACCGGATCCTGCCTCTGTGGCGCCGTGTCGTTCGAGGTGGCCGGCGAACTGCCGGCGCCGGACGCCTGTCACTGCTCGCGGTGCCGCAAGACGTCGGGGCACTTCTGGGCCTCGACGGACCTGCCGGAGTCGGCCGTGACGATCCGCGGGGCCGGACAGGTCACCTGGTACCCGTCGTCGGAGAAGGTGAAGCGCGGGTTCTGTTCGACCTGCGGCTCGGCCCTGTTCTGGAAGCCGGTCCATCACCCGTGGATCGCGATCGCCATGGGCGCCTTCGACGCCCCGACCGGGACCCGGCTGGGCAAGCACATCTTCGTCGCCGACAAGGGCGACTACTACGACATCGGCGACGGCCTGCCGCAGAACCAGAGCTAGGGGACATGTACCCTCTTGGGTACGTGTCCCCCAATCGAGCGACCTGGAACCAGAGAACACGTACCTTCGGCACATGTCCCCGGCGGCACATGTCCCCGCCGCTTGACTCCCTGACACGCGTCAGATATTTCTGACATATGATAGAGAATCCGCCATCCCCGACGGGAGACCAGCTGCTGGCCATGCTGGCGGCTCTGGCCAGCCCGCACCGGCTGCGGATCATCGCGGCGCTGCGGGCCGGCGGGCGCAACTACATCAGCCGGCTGGCGCGCGACCTGGGCATCAGCCGGCCCTTGCTCCACCTGCATCTGCAGAAGCTCGAGGACGCGGGGCTGGTCACCAGCCAGCTCGAACTGTCCGCCGACGGCAAGGCGCTCAACTTCTTCGAAGTCACCGACTTCGCCCTGCAGCTCACACCGGAGGCGATCGTCCGCGCGACGGCCTCCCTGACCAGCAAACCCGAGACATAAGGGGGACCCCGATGTCCACGCCGATCTACATCTTCACCGCCCTGCTGCCGTTCGTGACGGCGCTGCTGATCTTCGGCATGCGCTATGTCGCCCAGATTCAGCAGGCGAAGGCCCGGCTCGCTGGCGATGAGGCCTATCACAGGCTTGCCCAGAAGGTCGCCACCGACCAGGCCGCCGCCCTGGCCGCCATCGAGACCCGCCTGGCGGCGATCGAGAAGATCCTCAGGGACGTCGGCTGACCGCCACCCCCTCCCCCTCACATCACCGCAAGGACTTTCCGGCATGACCCAGGTCTCGCTGCCGCGCCTCTACGCCCTCCGGGCCGCCTATCTGTTGATGTCGGTCGGCCTCGGCCTGACCATCTGGCCGGGCATCCTGCACCCCGAAAAGCCCTGGCCGTTGATGTACGGCGTGGTCCAGTGCGTGCTGGCGGCGGTGTCGCTGCTGGCGCTGCTGGGACTGCGCCATCCGCTGAAGATGCTGCCGCTGCTGCTGTTCGAGATGATCTGGAAGGGCCTGTGGCTGGGCCTGGTCGGCATCCCCGCCTGGCGGGCCGGCGGCATGAGCGCCGGCACGGCCGAAACCCTGTTCGCCTGCGGCATGGGGGTGATCTTCCCGATCGTGATCCCCTGGGGCCATGTGTGGGCGACCTATGTGAAGGCGCCGGGCGATCGGTGGCGGTAGCGGGCCGGGGACATGTACCGAAGGCGGTACATGTCCCCTTCGGCTTTTCACTTATGGTTAAAGCAACCTTGCCACAGTGAGGCCGTGGGTTTCCCGGGGCCATCGCGTTGCGCAGTCTGATCGCCGCCGTCGAGCGTATCGAGCCGCTGTCCGTGTCCTGCCGCGTGGCGGCGGTGAACGGCCTGCTGATCGAAGCCCGCGGCGGCCTGACCCATCTTGCGGTCGGGGCCCGGGCCGAGATCGAGCGCCGCAATGCGCCCGCCCTGGCCGCCGAGGTGGTCGGCTTTCGCGAAACCCGCGCCCTGCTGATGCCGTTCGGTCCGGTCGAGGGCATCGCGCCCGGGGCCGAGATCCGCATCCAGCCCGACGGCGCCATGGTGAGGCCGCACAAGGCCTGGCTCGGCCGGATCATCGACGCCTTCGGCAATCCGATCGATGGCAAGGGCCCCCTGCCCCAGGGCGCGTCGCCCTACAGCCTGCGCGCGCCGCCGCCGCCGGCCCACGCCCGCGGCCGGGTCGGCGAACGGCTGGACCTGGGCGTCCGGTCGATGAACGTCTTCACCACCACCTGCCGCGGCCAGCGCCTGGGCATCTTCGCCGGCTCGGG
>DAORNX010000236.1:454-4495 GCA_035441225.1 Caulobacter sp. | reverse complement strand
GGGGCCCGCCGGCGCGCGAAGCAGACGGCCCTGCCCGACGAGGCGGTGCTGTCCGACATCGACGACGCCGAGACGCCGCTGGCCGAGCGGCTCGACGGCGCCGACTACCGCGACGACGTGCTGCGGCTGATGTTCATCTGCTGCCACCCGGACCTGCCGGCCACCCAGCAGATCGCGCTGGCCCTGCGCATCGTCTCGGGCCTGTCGGTGAAGCAGATCGCCCGCGCCTTCCTGGTGGGCGAAAGCGCAATGGAGCAGCGGATCACCCGGGCCAAGGCGAAGATCGCCGGCGCGGGCGTGGCCTTCGAAACCCCCGGCCCGGCCGAGCGGTCCGAACGCGTCGCGGCCGTGGCGGCGATGATCTACCTGGTGTTCAACGAGGGCTATTCGGCCGGTGGGCGGCAGGACGACCGCGCGCGGCTGGCCGACGAGGCCATCCGCCTGGCCCGGCTGCTGCTGCGGCTCTACCAGACCGAGCCCGAGATCATGGGCCTGACCGCCCTGCTGCTGCTGCAGCACGCCCGCGCCGCCGCCCGGTTCGACGCCGGGGGCGAGATCGTGCTGCTGGACGACCAGGACCGATCGCTGTGGGACCGCCGGCTGATCGGCGAAGGTCTGGCCCTGGTCG
This sequence comes from Caulobacter sp., assembly GCA_035441225.1. Classification (GTDB taxonomy): domain Bacteria; phylum Pseudomonadota; class Alphaproteobacteria; order Caulobacterales; family Caulobacteraceae; genus Caulobacter. The sequence goes on along the minus strand of DAORNX010000236.1, from coordinate 3,867 downwards.
ACAAGGCCATGCGCCACCGCCGGCCGGGACCCTACCAGATCCAGGCCGCCATCGCCGCCCTGCACGCCCGCGCGGCGAGGGCCGAAGACACTGACTGGGCCGGCATCGCGGCCCTCTACGCGGCGCTTGAGCGACAGACCCCCTCCCCGGTGATCACGCTCAACCGCGCCGTGGCGGTCAGCCGGACCGAGGGGGCGGAGGCGGCGCTGGACCTGATCGCCCCGCTGGAGGCGCGCCTGTCCGGCTACTTCCACTTCTATGGCGTGCGCGGCGCCCTGCTGCTCGACCTGGGCCGCGAGGCCGAGGCCCGCACGGCGTTCAACCAGGCCATCGCCCTGGCGAACACCCCCGCCGAGGCGGCCCACATCCGTCGGCATCTCGACCGGCTGAGGCCGTCCGACGAAGTTCACTGAACAAAAGTCGCCGGCCCTGTCGGCGTCGCGACGGCCCGTTCGTCCTTCGGACGGAGCCATCCAGAAGAAGGGAGACCGCCGATGACCGTCGCCGCAGACCATGAACTTGTGCTGGAGCGGGAGTTCGATGCGCCGCCCGAGGCGGTCTACCGTTGCTGGACCGATCCCGACCTGATCCCGCGCTGGTTCGTTCCCCGGCCGTGGACGATCTCGAAGGTCGAGCAGGACCTGCGCCCGGGCGGCTCCTCGTCGGTGACCATGAAGGACCCGGAGGGCAACGAGTTTCCGAACCCCGGCGTCTACCTCGAGGTGGTTCCGAACCGCCGACTGGTGTTCACCGACGCCTTTGTCGGCGACTGGGTTCCGGCCGGGCCGTTCATGGTCGCCATCGTCGAATTCGCGCCCCTCGAGGGCGGCCGCACCCGGTACAGGGCCACCGCCCGCCACTGGACGGCGGAAGCCAAGGCCCAGCACGAGCAGATGGGCTTTCTCGAGGGTTGGGGCCAGTGCGCCGACCAGCTCGCCGAACTGCTCGCCACGCTCTGACGAAGGGACCACCGTAATGACCGATCAAGCACCGCCCACGAAGGGCGTGATCCCCTATCTCAACGTCGTCGGCGCCGCGGAGGCGGCGGACCTCTACAGGGCGGCCTTCGGCGCGATCGAGCATCGCCGGATGCCGGCCGACGACGGCAAGCGGCTGATGCACTGCCATCTGGAGATCAACGGCGGCTCGCTGATGCTCAGCGACTGTTTCCCCGAGAGCGGCTACGAGCACCAGCCCTCGCACAGCTTCACGATGCAGCTGGTGGTCGATGACATCGACGCCTGGTTCCAGCGGGCCGTCGATGCCGGCCTGACGGTGACCAATCCGGTGACGCTGATGTTCTGGGGCGACCGTTGGGGCTCGCTGACGGACCGGTTCGGCGTCCACTGGGCGATGAACCAGCCCACGGAGCAGGCCTGAGCGACCAGAAGGGGGAACGACAATGGAAAGCCTCGCGAGCTCGAAGGCGGGCCTGTGGACCGGCCGGGTGATGAGCACCCTGTTCGTGCTGTTCCTGCTGATGGACAGTGTGATCAAGCTGATCCCCATCCAGCCGGTCATCACGACCATGACCGAGATGCAGCTGCCGGTGAGCATGGCCCGGCCGATCGGGATCATCGAACTGGCCAGCCTGGCGCTGTATCTCTGGCCGCGTACGGCCGTGCTGGGCGCTGTGCTGTTCATGGGCGTGTTCGGTGGGGCCATCGCCAGCCACTGGCGGCTCGGCGACCCGCTGTTCAGCCACACCCTGTTCGGGGTCTATCTGGACATCCTGATGTGGGGCGGTCTGTGGCTGCGCGACGCCGCCCTGCGGTCGCTCTTCCCGTACCGGCGCTGATCGCCTAGTCAGGCCTCATGGCCTGGACCCGCACCTATGACGAAGCCGAGCCCCAGCGGGTCAACCGTTGGCTGGCGCAGAGCGGCGTCTGTTCACGGCGCGAGGCCGAGGCGCTGATCGGCAGGGGGCTGGTCAGCATCGACGGCGAGGTGGTCGGGGACGCCGGGCGCAAGATCCTGCCCGGCCAGACCCTGACCCTCGCCGATGCGGCCACCGGCGCCCTGTCGTCGAGCCTGACGCTGATGTTCCACAAGCCGGTGGGGATCGTGTCGTCCCAGCCCGAGGGCGACCAGGTTCCGGCCGTCCGGCTGATCACCCGCAAGACCGTCTGGGGTCCGTGCACCATCTTTCCCGACCGCGACAGCCGCCTGGCGCCGGTTGGCCGGCTCGACATGGACAGTCGCGGCCTGCTGATCCTGTCGGAGGACGGGGTGGTCGCCAAGGCGGTGATCGGCCCCGACTCCGGCCTGGAGAAGGAATACCGCGTCCAGGTCGCCGGTCAGATCACCCAGGACAAGATCGAGCGGCTCCGCTACGGCCTGATGCTCGACGGACGGCAGCTGAAGCAGGCGCAGGTCAACCTGCAGGGCAAGCAAACCCTCAGTTTCGTGCTCAAGGAGGGCCGCAACCGCCAGATTCGCCGGATGTGCGACCTGGTCGGGCTGGAGGTCGTCGACCTGCTGCGCACCCGCATCGGCCCCATCACCCTGGGCGCCCTGCCCGAAGGCCGCTGGCGGCCGCTGGCGCCGGAGGAAAGAGCGGCGCTGATCAAGGGTTAGGGGACATGTACCGAAGGTACGTGTCCCCGTCAGACCCCTGCGAATTTCGGGGACACGTACCGAAGGCGGTACATGTCCCCTAGAACCCCGGCGGCGCCACGAACCCGCCGAACTCTCGCTCCAGCAGACCCGCGAAGGCGATGGTCGTGCGGTCCTCGAGATAGGGGCCGATGATCTGGATTCCGATCGGCAGTCCGCCCGCGCTCAGCCCGATCGGCGCGGCGGTGGCCGGCAGGTGCCCGAGGGTGGCCAGCCCGGACCAGGCGATCTGGCTGAAATAGGGGGTCTTCTCGCCGTTCAGCAGCAGGGTCCGGGCGCCCATGTCGGGGCTGTCGTCGTGCGGGAAGGCCAGGGTTCCGAGCGCCGGCGCGAGCATCACGTCGAACCCCTCGAACAGCCTCGCCCACTGGCGGCGGATCATCAGCTGGCGCGTCAGCAGGGTCATCCATTCATGGGCGCTGGGCGGCCGGGCGCCAGGCTGGCCCATGGTCATGGCCGTGTTGAGGATGGCCCCGTAGACCTCCTGGGCGTCGACGAGATCGGGCAGCAGCTCGGTCTGCCGGTCGACGCGTGCGCCAAGCGCCTCGAGGCGGTCGCCAAGGCCGTTCAGGGCCGCGCCGATCTCGTTGTCGGTGGCCGCCAGCGGATGGTGGTCGAGGATCAGCACCCGGTAGTCGGCCAGCCGCTGGCGCCGCGGCGGCGGGAAGGCCAGGCTGTAGCCGACGGCCTCGCTGTCGTCGGGTCCGGCGAGCACGCCCAGGGCCAGGTCGAGGTCGGCCGCCGTGCGGGCCATCGGCCCGACCACGGCCACCGGCACGTCAACCCCCTCGACCCCC
>DAORNX010000236.1:0-207 GCA_035441225.1 Caulobacter sp. | reverse complement strand
CGGCACGTTACTCTTGCCAAGGATCACCGCCCCGGCGGCCTTCAGGCGGGCGATGCCGACCCCGTCAACGGGGGCCTTCCAGTCGCGCCACATCTCCATGCCCCAGGTGGTCTCGAGGCCGGCGACCCAGTTGGCCTCCTTGACCGTCATCGGCACCCCGAGCAGCGGCCGGCGCTCGCCCCGGGCGACAGCGGCGTCGGCGGCCCT
>DAORNX010000235.1:0-4504 GCA_035441225.1 Caulobacter sp. | reverse complement strand
GCTGTTCCTCGGCGACGGCCACGCCCTGCAGGGCGATGGTGAAATCACCGGTCAGGGCCTGGAGACCTCCCTGGACGTGACCTTCCGCGTCGAGCTGATCCGGGGCCAGACTCTCGGCCAGGTCTGGATGGAGAACGATGAGTACGTAATGGTGTCGGGCATCGACAACGGACTCGACGCGGCCCTGGCCTCGGCCACCGCCGGCCTGGCCCGCTGGCTCAGGGATCACTACGGCCTGGCCGATTCCGAAATCGCCGCCTTGCTGGGCGCGGCGGTGAAGTACGACATCGCCGAGATAGTCGATTCCCGGCCCCATGTGGTCGCGCGGATCTCGAAGGCGGTGCTGGCGACGCTTCCCGCGGCCGGAACGAAGTAGAGCCTATCCCCCGCGGGCGACGAACCACTCGTTGAGAAAGCGCTTGTCGGCCTTGCCATAGAGGAAGTCGGCGCCCTGGTAGCCGGTTACCGATCCGCCGGCGGCCTCCAGCACCGCCTGGGCGGCGCAGATGTCCCACTCGGAGGTCGGACCGTGGCGCGGATAGATGTCGGCGGCGCCCTCGGCGATGCGGCACAGCTTGACCGAGCTGTCCATCGCCACCCGCAGGTCGAAGCCGTATTCGGCGGCCAGCCTGTCGGCGGTCTCCGGCTTCATCGTATGGCTGATCAGGGCGATCGCGGCGCCCTTCGGCCAGGGCCGCACGTGCACCGGTGACGCCGCTCCGCCGTCGGTCGGGCGCTTCATCGCCCCGGCGGCGGTCGTGTACCAGGTCTCGCCCGAGGCGGGGGCGCAGACCGCGCCGGCGACCGGGCGGCGGCCGGCCACCAGGCCGATGTTGACCGTGAAGGCCGGGTCGCCGCGCATGAAGGCCTTGGTGCCGTCGACCGGGTCGACGAGGAAGAAGCGATCGCCGATGGCGTCTGGCGTGCCGAACTCGCTGGCATGCTCCTCGGCGACGACGGGGATGTCGGGAAAGCGTTCCTTCAGGCGGGCGACGATCAGCTTTTCGCCCTCCTGGTCGGCGATGGTCACCGGGCTCATGTCGGCCTTGCTGGTGTGGGCCACGGTGCCGCCGTGCGACCAGTAGGGCAGGATCAGGCGTCCGGCCTCCTCGACAATGTCCGCCAGGATGAGTCCAGTATCAGCGTCGCTCATCGGCGGGCTCCAGGATCGTCGGCCACGAAAACCAGGCGCACGACCGACGCATCGATGGCCTGTTTGCCGGCGTTGTCGAAATTGACGGTGACGCGCCGACCGGTCACCGACTGCACCTGCCCCAGACCCCAGTCCTCGCGATCGGGATGCCGCACCAGGGCGCCGGGCTCGATGAAGGGGTCCATGGCCGCTTCGTTAGGGGCCCCGGCCCCATTTGCCAACGCTTCAAATCAGGTCAATTTCGCCGGCCATGACCGATCCCGACCCCACCGACCGCCCGCCGCCCGCCCCCGAGGACCTGCTGCCCGAGGCCGCCGAGCTGGCCGCCCAGATCGCGGCGCGGCTGTGCCACGACTTCATCAGCCCGGCCAGCGCCATCGTCTCGGGCCTGGATCTGCTGGAAGACCCGACGGCCCAGGACATGCGCGAGGACGCCATGGACCTGATCGGCCAGAGCGCCCGCAAGCTGGCCGACCTGCTGCAATTCAGCCGCGTCGCCTTCGGCGCCTCGGCCTCGGCGGAGACCTTCGACCCGCGCGAGCTGGAGACCCTTGCGCGGGGCATCTACGCCCACGTCCGGCCGGAGCTCGACTGGAAGGTCGAGGCGGCGTCGCTGAACAAGGCCGCCGCCCGCATCCTGCTCAACCTGTGTCAGATCGCCGCCGGCGCCCTGCCGATCGGCGGAACGGCCGTGGCCCGGGTGGCCGTGGCCGACGGCCGCGCCGCGATTTCCCTCGAGGCGACCGGGCCCCGCGCCAGGCTCAAGCCCGAGGTGCTGCGCGGCCTCAGGGGCGAACCGCGCGGCGACGCGGTCGGCGGAGCCTGGGTCCAGGCCTACTATCTGCACCTGATCGTCAAGGCCGCCGGCGGCCAGCTCGCCGCCGAGAGCGGCGAGGACCAGGTCACCCTGGCGGCCTGGGCGCCGGCGTAGGATCCAGACATTCCTCCCCGCATCGCGGGGAGGCGGACCGCGCGGAGCGTGGTGTTGGGGCTGCGCCAGCGGCGCGGGAAAGCCCTGAATACGACTGGCGGCCAGGATCGGCGTTCAGGCCGGGATCGCCGCCTCCGGCGCCGCCCCTCAGTCAGGCTCCGCCTGACAGCTCCCCACGAAGGGTGGGGAGCGCCGATATTCCCGATCTTCACTGCGTCCTCTCACGACCCGTTAACCGACACCGGCGACAACTCGGACGGGGAAGGAGCGCTCGCGCCTTGAAAACCTGTCTACTGGTTGATGACAGCCGGGTGATCCGCAAGGTCGCCCGCCGGATCGTCGAGGAGCTCGGCTACGAGGTGGCCGAGGCGTCCGACGGACTGGAGGCGCTCGCCTGGTGTCGGGCGGCCATGCCCGACGTCATCCTGCTCGACTGGAACATGCCGGTGATGAACGGCCTGGATTTCCTGCGCCAGCTGCGCTCCGAGCCCGGGGGCGATGCGCCCCGGGTGGTGTTCTGCACCGTCGAGACCGATCCTGCGCGCATTCGCGAGGCCCTTGCCGCGGGCGCCTGCGAATACATCATGAAGCCCTTCGACGGCGACATCATCCAGGCGAAGTTCGCCGAGGCGGGCCTGGCATGACGCCGGACGACATCAAGCTCATCGTCGCCCTTTGCCGCCAGCGCGCGGGCCTGAACATCGATCCGACCCGCACCTACCTGATCGAGAGCCGCCTGGCGCCGTTGGCCCGGCGCGAGGCCTACGGCTCCGTGAGCGAACTGATCGCCGGCCTGCGCGCGCGCCGCGAGGAGCCGCTGATCTGGGCCCTGGTCGAGTCGATGTGCTCGTCGGAGACCGCCTTCTTCCGCGATCGCACGCCGTTCCAGCAGTTCCGCGACGAGATCCTGCCGACCCTGTCGCGCATGCGCGGCCCCGAGCCGATCCGCATCTGGAGCGCCGGCTGCTCGACCGGCCAGGAGGCCTACAGCCTGGCCATGCTGGCCGAGGCCGGCGAGGGGCTGGAGCCCGGAACCCGTATCGAGATCTACGGCTCCGACCTGTCGGAACGCTGCCTCGAGAAGGCCCAGGCGGGCATCTACAACCAGTTCGAGGTCCAGCGGGGCCTGCCGATCCGGCTGCTGGTCGATCATTTCGACAAGGTCGAGGACAGCTGGCGGCTGTCGCCGCGGATTCGCGGGCGGGTGCGCTGGCGCCGGATCAACCTGGCGGCCGACCTGTCGGCGGTCGGCCGGTTCGACATCATTTTCTGCCGCAACGTGCTGTCGGCGATGGACGGGGCGACCCGGCCGCGGGTGTTGGAGGGCCTCGCCGGGGCCCTGCCGGCCGACGGCTTCCTCGTGCTGGGCAAGGATGAAAGCCCGCTCGGCCTGACCGACGCCTTCCGGCCGATCACCGGCCGCGAGGCGCTGTTCGCCCGCAATCCGGCCTTCCGGGTCGCCGCCTGATGTCGACCGCGACCACGGAGCAGGCCCTGCTGGCCTGCATCCGGGTGCCCAAGAGCGGCTCCAAGAGCCTGTCGCGCATCGTCGCCGAGGCCTTTCCCGACCGCGCCCGCTTCTACCTGCCCGACACCCTGCGACGCGAGGCGCTGATCAGCCGCTGGCAGGCCTTCCGTCTGTGGCGCTCCCAGACCCAGAACCTGTCTAGACACTGGCGGGTGCTGTCCCTGCCCGCGGCCCTGGCGAAGATCGACGCGGCCGCCGGGCCCGGCGACCTGCTGATCGGCGGTCATTTCGACCAGCCCACCGTCCAGGCCGGCCTGTCCCGGCCGGTCAGGAGCATCGTGCTGCTGCGCGACCCGGCCGAGCGGGCCCGGTCGGACTACAACTACGCCCGGCAGGGCTATCTGAAGAAGAAGCCCTGGCAGCGGTTCGACGCGCACCTGACGGCCCAGGCCGCCGGCCGCTATGACTTCGAGGGCTTCCTCGACTACCAGCTCGAGCACCCGGCGGTGTTCGGCGACCTGGCCTGCGCCTTCGTCGGCTGGCGCGAGGGCGCGCCGATCGAGAGCCTGACGCCGACGATCTGGTGCTGGGGCGTGCTGGAGCGGTCGGAGGCCTTCGCCGGGCGCATGTCGCAGCTGGTCGGCCGGTCGTTGACCTTCGGCGTCTCCAACGCCACCCGCCAGGTCGAGCAGCTCGACATCTCGGTGGCGGCGCGGCGGCGGATCGAGCGGCTCTACGCCCGGGACCTGGAGCTCTACGCCCGCTGCCGCCAGGACTACGGCTGACGCATCCGCCGCGCGACATCGCGCGCCGCGGCGTCCGGACGGCGCTCCAGCGCCGAGGCGACCCGCGCGACCGCCTCCGCCGGCTTGTTCTGCGACAGCTTCCAGGTTCCCTCGAACCGCGCGACGGTCATCTCTATGTGTTCATGCCGCCGCTGGAGCGGCTGGAA
>DAORNX010000234.1:735-4512 GCA_035441225.1 Caulobacter sp. | reverse complement strand
CTTGTCGCGGGCTCGCGCCTGCCGGCCTACGACGCCTCGAAGGCGGCGCTGGGCGGGCTGATGCGGCATGTGGCGCTGGAAGGCAGCCGCAAGGGCGTTCGGGCCAACATCGTGGCGCCCGGCCTGGTCGACACCCCGCTCGGCCGCCGCGCCACCCAGGGTCGCCCGAGCCGCGGAACCGCGCCGCAGTTCTTCGGCCGCCAGGCCACCGGCTGGGAAATCGCCTATGCGGCGCTGTTCTTCATGTCGGATGAAGCGGTCTATGTGACGGGCCAGACCCTGGCGGTGGATTCAGGGCTGACGGGGATCAGCTAACTGAGACCAGATGGCTGTTGGCCTTCAAAAGGCTCCATGGTCGCGCGAGATCGGCCACGAGCCTTTGAGGCGACTGCCGTACGCGCATCAACGAGACGATTGCGTCTCCTGACTGCGCCATTTGGCTAGCTGCCGCCCGTACATCAGACATGTCATGGGTCGGGTACCAGCGCTGCATGTTCGCCAAGAAGGTAATCGCAACCGTCAGTTGGCCGGATGCGACAGCCAACAGCGCAGCTGCCTTGTGTTCCACCGACCTTTGACGGACGGCGGTTCTCCCGCTTCTTCCCAGCAGGAAGGCGAGGTGTGTGTCCGGATGCCAGTGTGCGAATTTTGAGAGGGTGCCATAGATTTGTGCCAGACCCGGGATCGTGGCCTTCGATTTGGTAATGGCAAACTGGGTCGTCAGTTCGAGCGGTCGATAGTCTTCTTGAAAAACGCTTGCTTCCGCGGCCCAGGCAAGAATTTCCAGCGAGCCGCGTACCAAGATTAGCGTTTCGGAAAGATAGCCCTGTTGGGCCAGGGCGTGGGCGGCGTCCAGCATGCCTCGCGCTCGAAGGATGCCGAAGGCGGAAAAGAAGTCCTGCTCCGGTGCATCGTCCGCCTTTTCAAAAGCATAGCTCTCGTTCAGCGCAAAGCACAGGTTGTCGAAATCGCGTTCGAACTGTGCGTCCAGCTTCGGCACTTCTGGATCATCATTCCGCCTATAGTTTTCGGGGGGACAGTACCGCTTGTAGGCATGATCGAGACCTATCCCGAGGTTATTTGAAACCACGGCAGCGGCAATTTTGCCGATTAGATCAGGCGGCCAGTCCTGACGAATGCTCACGAGGCCGTGGCCCACGAAGCCGTCGAAGAGCTCATCTCTGTAGAGCGTAAAGTACTGCTCGAGGTCTGGGTCCGGCTCGCTACCTATTTCATCTGGCATGGTGAACGGGCGGAACTTCATCCGAGCGACCTCTCTACGCCTGATCGTACCCCAACTGCCGGTTCAGCTTCTCCAGCAGGTCGATGGCCGCCTCGGCGATCACGGTGCCGGGCGGGAAGATGGCCACCACCCCGGCGTCCGTCAGGGCCTGGAAGTCCTGCGGCGGGATCACGCCGCCGATGACGGTCATGATGTCCGGCCGGCCGGCCTTGCCCAGTTCGGCGATCAGCTCCGGGGCCAGGGTCAGGTGGCCGGCGGCCAGCGATGACGCCCCGACCACATGCACGTCGTTCTCCACCGCCTGGCGTGCGGCCTCGGCGGGGGTCTGGAACAGGGGGCCGATGTCGACGTCGAAGCCGAGGTCGGCGAAGGCCGTGGCGATGACCTTCTGGCCGCGGTCGTGGCCGTCCTGTCCCATCTTGGCGATCAGGATGCGCGGGCGGCGGCCGTCGGCCTGTTCGAAGGCCTCGACCATGGCCTTGGCGCGGGCGACGGCGGCGTTGGATCCGGCCTCGGACACATAGACTCCCTGGATTGACTTGATGTCCGCCCGGTGGCGGCCGAAGACCTTTTCCAGAGCATAGCTGATCTCGCCGACGGTGGCCTTGGCCCGGGCGGCGTTGACGGCCAGCTCCAGCAGGTTGCCGTCGGCGCGGGCCCCGGCTTCCAGCGCGGCGAGCGCAGCCAGCGTTTCAGCTTCGTCGCGTTCGGACTTGAGTCTCTTCAGTTTTTCCAGCTGGGCGTTGCGCACGGCCGTGTTATCGACCTTGAGCACCGGGATGTCGTCGGCGACCTCGGGCTTGTAGCGATTGACCCCAACCACGCTCTGGCGGCCGCTGTCGATGCGCGCCTGGGTGCGGGCGGCGGCCTCCTCGATGCGCAGCTTGGGCAGCCCCTGCTCAATGGCCTTGGCCATGCCGCCGAGCTTTTCGACCTCGTCGATATGCTCCAGCGCCCGGGCGGCCAGATCATGCGTCAGCCGCTCGACGTAGTAGCTGCCGCCCCAGGGGTCGGCGACGCGGGTCGTGCCGCTCTCCATCTGCAGGAACAGCTGGGTGTTGCGGCTGATGCGGGCCGAGAAGTCGGTCGGCAGGGCCAGGGCCTCGTCGAGGCTGTTGGTGTGCAGGCTCTGGGTCTGGCCGTTGACCGCGGCCATGGCCTCGACGCAGGTGCGGGCGACGTTGTTGAACACATCCTGGGCCGCCAGCGACCAGCCGCTGGTCTGGCTGTGGGTGCGCAGGCTGAGCGAGCGACTGTCCTTCGGGTCGAACTCCCGCTTCATCAACCGCGCCCAGAGCAGGCGCGCGGCGCGCATCTTGGCCACTTCCATGAAGTAGTTCATGCCGATGGCCCAGAAGAACGACAGGCGCGGCGCGAACTGGTCGACGGTCATCCCGGCGGCGATGCCGGCCCGGACGTACTCGATCCCGTCAGCCAGGGTGTAGGCCAGCTCGAGGTCCGCCGTCGCCCCGGCTTCCTGCATGTGGTAGCCGGAAATCGAGATCGAGTTGAACTTCGGCATCTTGCTCGAAGTGTATGAAAAGATGTCTGAAATGATCCGCATCGAGGGCAAGGGCGGATAGATGTAGGTGTTCCGGACCATGAACTCCTTGAGAATGTCGTTCTGGATCGTGCCGGAGAGCTTCTCCGGCGGAACGCCCTGTTCCTCGGCGGCTACGATGTAGAGCGCCAGGATCGGCAGCACCGCGCCGTTCATGGTCATCGACACGCTCATCTTGTCGAGCGGGATGCCGTCGAACAGCGTGCGCATGTCAAGGATGCTGTCGATCGCCACGCCGGCCATGCCGACGTCGCCCTTCACCCGCTCATGGTCGCTGTCGTAGCCGCGGTGGGTGGCCAGGTCGAAGGCCACCGACAGGCCCATCTGCCCGGCCGCCAGGTTGCGGCGATAGAAGGCGTTGGAATCCTCGGCGGTCGAGAAGCCCGCGTACTGCCGCACCGTCCAGGGATTGGTCGCGTACATGGTCGGGTAGGGGCCGCGAACGAACGGCTCGATGCCCGGATAGCCGCCGGTGAAATCCAGGCCGGCCACGTCGTCGGCGTCATAGGCCGCGGACACGGGTATGCCTTCCGGCGTTTCCCAGACATGGCCTTCGGCGGCCGGGGCCGAGGTCGCGGCCTCTTCGAAGGCGAGTTCGGCGAAGTTGGGGAAGCTGGCCATGGATCAGGCCTCCTCGAAGGCGGCGGACAGGCGGGCCGGAGCCAGCGGCGGACAGAGGCTGTCCGGCCCGGGCAGCCGGATCTCCGGGCCGGACACGGCGACCGGCTCCGCCGCCTCGACCTCGACCGGCCGGGCGTCGGCGTTGCGGAACACGGTGACCCCGAGCAGCTTGACCCCGCCCTCGCGGACGGCCGTCTCCGTGGCCTGACGACTGGCGGCGACATCCGCGGCGATCACACCCGAAGAGAGAGCGGCGACGATCCCGCCGCCGGCCTCGATGGCCTGGAAGCGGGTCCAGGCGGCGCGGGCGAGGTCGTCGGTCAGCTGGTCGAGATACCAGGCGCCGCCGGCC
>DAORNX010000234.1:355-664 GCA_035441225.1 Caulobacter sp. | reverse complement strand
AGGCCCAGCGCGTCGGTGAAGGCGCCCAGAACGATGGTGTTGGCGCCGCCGACCGCGGCCGCGAAGCCGGCGGCCGTCAGGCGGATCAGGTTGGTCCAGGGATCGAGCGCCGTCAGCATGCGCCGCGACGACCGGGCCTCGATACGCGCCGGGATCGCGACGCCGCAGGCGCCGGTAATCCGGGCCCACAGCGCCCGCACGGCGCGGACCTTGGCCACGCCGGTGAAATATTCGCCGTCGATGGAGACGCCCAAGGCGATGCGCCCGAAGGCGTCCTCCATCGTCAGACCGGCCCGTACCAGCGCCCTG
>DAORNX010000234.1:0-232 GCA_035441225.1 Caulobacter sp. | reverse complement strand
GAGCCGGGCCCCGACGGTGGCGGCCGAGACGATATGGCTCTCGACCGGTCCGGGGGAGACGCCGGCCTCGGCGAAGGCCGACAGCGGGTCCATGTGGAAGGCGAGGGGGGCTTCGGGCCCACCCTTGGCCGCCGCCCCGAGCCAGTCGGCGGCGCGGGGACCGAGGAAGCCGGCGTCCAGCGCCACCGGAGCTAGGTCCAGCAGCACGCCGTCGAGCAGCCGGGCCAGGGCG
>DAORNX010000233.1:680-4517 GCA_035441225.1 Caulobacter sp. | reverse complement strand
GTCGTCCGCCGGGCGATCGAGGTGGTCGACGGGGCGGCGGGTCTGCCCGCGGCGCAGAGCCCGCTGATGCTGCCGTTCGACACGCTGCCGGCGTCCGTCGACGCCGCGACGCGCGCCGCCCTGCGCGCCGAGGGCGTGCTGATCGTCGAGACCCGGGTCAAGCCGGCCCAGCGCCGACTCGTGACCTTCCTGCGGGACAGCTACCTGCCACGGGCCCGCCCCGCGCTCGGGGTGTCGACTCTGCCGGGCGGCGCGGCCTACTACGCCTTCGTCGTCCGGCGCGAGACGACCACCGACATGACGCCGGCCGCGATCCACCAACTCGGTCTCGCCGAGGTCGCCCGCATCCGCGCGGCGATGCAGGCGGTGATGGACGAAGCGGGCTTCGTCGGCGACCCACGCGCCTTCTCCGACCATCTGCGGGCCGATCCGGCCTCCTACGCCCCGTCGGCCGAGGTCTATGCCGAGAAGGCCGGCGAGATCGCCAAGCGCATCGACTACCTCCTGCCGCGCTATTTCGGCGTCCTGCCGCGCCTGACCTACGGCGTGCGGGCCAAGCCGGCGGCGCTGGAAAGCACCTCCGACGGCTATCTGGCGGGCAGCCCGGAAGCCGGTCAGGCCGGCATGGTGGTCTACAGCGCCACGGCCGCGCCGCACGAGCCGCTCTACAACCTGCCGGCCTGGCTGCTGCACGAGGGCGTGCCGGGCCACCACCTGCAGATCGCCCTGGCCCAGGAAAACACGACCCTGCCCGAGTATCGCCGCAACGACGACATCACGGCCTATGTCGAGGGCTGGGCGCTCTACGCCGAACGGCTGGGCGAGGAGATGGGCGTCTACCGCACGCCGCAGGAACGGTTCGGCCGCCTGTCCATGGAGATGTGGCGCGCCTGCCGCCTGGTGATGGACACGGGCCTCCACGCCATGGGCTGGACGCGCGACCAGGCGGCCGCCTGTCTGAAGGACAACACGGCCATGACCGAGGCGGCCATCTATGGCGAGGTCGACCGCTACATCGGCTGGCCGGGCCAGGCGCTGGGCTACAAGATCGGCGAGCTTCGCATCACGGCCATGCGCCGGCAGGCGGAAACGGCCCTGGGCGCCCGCTTCGACCTGCGCGCCTTCCATGACGTCCTGCTTGGCGCGGGGGCCCTGCCGATGGACCTGCTGCAGGCGCGCATCGACGCCTGGGTGGCGGGGCGGCCTCCGGCGTCGCCGGCGATAGCCAATGCATCCTGAAGGGAAATCCCATGCGTGACGTCAGCGGCAAGACGGCCTTCATCACCGGCGGGGCCAGCGGCATCGGCCTGGCCATGGCCGAGGCCTTCGGGTCTGCGGGCATGTCGGTGATGCTGGCCGACATCGAGGCGGCGGCGCTGGCCGAGGCGGTGCGAGGCCTGGAGGAACGACAGATCCGCGCGGCGGGCGTGCTGTGTGATGTCGCCCACCGCGCCGCCCTGCAGGCAGCCGCCGAGAAGACGATCGAGACCTTCGGCAAGGTCCACGTGGTCTGCAACAACGCCGGCGTCGGGGCCGGCGGGCCGATCGGCGAGGTCGCGGCGGCGGACTGGGACTGGGTGATGGAGGTCAATCTGATGGGCGTGGTCTACGGCATGGAGACCTTCCTGCCGCACCTGCGGGCCCACGGCGAGGGTGGTTACGTGGTCAATACCGCCTCGATGGCCGGTCTGATCTCGCCTCCCGGCATGGAGCCCTATTGCGCCAGCAAGTACGCGGTCGTCGCCCTGTCGGAGGGCTGGGCCGCCCAGCTGGCGCCGGAGAACATCGGCGTGGGCGTCCTCTGTCCGGGCTTTGTCAGGACCAACATCGATCGTTCCCGACGCAACCGGCCCGACCGTTTTGGCGGCCCGGAGGCGCCGGAAAACCTGGCGGCGTCGGAGTTCGTCCAGGGCGGCATTGACCCGTCGCGGGTCGGCCTCCGGGTGCTGGAGGCGATCCGGAACGACGAGCGCTACATCTTCACCCATCCGGGCATGCGCGCCGCGGTGCAGGAGCGTTTCGCCCGCATCCTGACCGGCTTCGACCAGGCCGACGCCAGCCAGGCGCTGCGGGGCCTGGAGGAGCCGGCGTTTCCGGTCGAGGGCATGTCGCCGCCGCAGTGAGGGCCCGCCCTTCGGGTCAGGGAAGCGCGGGCCCGGCTGATCAGTGCTGGCTCAGCTCGGCCCGGCCGACCACCATGTGGTGCACCTCGTCCGGACCATCGGCGAAGCGCAGGTGGCGCACGTCGGTGTAGAGCTCGGCCAGCGGCGTCCATTCCGACAGGCCGGTGGCGCCGTGGATCTGGATCGCCTGGTCGATGATCTCGCAGACCTTCTCAGGCACCATGGCCTTGACCATGCTGACCCAGACGCGGGCCTCGCGGTTGCCCAGCACGTCCATGGCCTTGGCCGCCTTCAGCACCATCAGCCGCATGGCCTCGATCTCGATGCGGGCGCGGCTGACCAGCTCCAGGTTCTTGCCCAGCTGGATCAACGGCTTGCCGAAGGCGACACGGGTGGTGGCCCGCTTGACCATCAGATCGAGGGCCCGTTCGGCCTTGCCGATCGAGCGCATGCAGTGGTGGATCCGCCCCGGACCCAACCGAACCTGGCTGATCTCGAAGCCGCGACCCTCGCCGAGCAGGATGTTCTCCTTCGGCACCCGGACGTTGTTCAGCTTCAGGTGCATATGGCCTCGCGGCGCGTGGTCATGGCCGAACACATGCATCGGTCCGATGATCTCGACCCCCGGCGTGTCCATCGGGATCAGAATCTGCGACTGCTGGAACTGCGCAGGCGCGTGCGGACTGGTCTTGACCATGCAGATCATGATCTTGCAGCGCGGATCGCCGGCGCCGGAGATGTAGTATTTCTCGCCGTTGATGACCCATTGGTCGCCGACCAGCTCGGCCCGGGTGGCGATGTTCTTGGCGTCGGACGAGGCCACGCCCGGCTCGGTCATGGCGTAGCAGGAGCGGATCTCGCCGTTCAGCAGCGGCTTGAGCCAGCGCTCCTTCTGCTCGGGCGTGCCGACCCGCTCGAGCACTTCCATGTTGCCGGTGTCGGGCGCCGAGCAGTTGAGGCTCTCCGACGCCAGCGGGCTCTTGCCCAGCTCTACGGCGATATAGGCGTAGTCGAGGTTGGTCAGGCCGCGGCCGATCTCGCTCTCGGGCAGGAAGAAGTTCCACAGGCCGGAGGCCTTGGCCTTGTCCTTGGCGGTTTCGAGCAGCTCCAGCTGTCCCGGCGCCCAGCTCCAGCGATCCTTGCGGGTCTCGCCCAGCCGGAAGAACTCCTCGGTGATCGGCTCGACGTTCTCGGCGATGTGGCGCTTGACGGCCTCCATCAGGGGCTTGGCCGAGCCCGACATGGCCAGGTTGTTCAGCTCGGCCTCGGCGTCGGGACGGATGTCGACGATCTTGTTCATGGCGGTCTCCCGGGAGCGGCGGGCAACACGCCGATTGCGGCGCGCCCGACTCTGCGTCAAACAACTGTTTGACCGGCACCCTGGAAGGGGGGCGCCGCGGGGTCAACGCAAATCTCGCGGTGGCCCGCCTCCGGACCCTGATCTAGGCTGGCGATCGATCCCGACGCCCGCGCCGCCGAACAAGGACGACGACCATGACCGACCAGCTGATCGAGACCTTCGAGGACGGCATCGCCACCCTGACAATGAACCGGCCGCAGGCGCGCAACGCCCTGACCGGCGAGATGCTGGCCGCGCTTTCGGCGGCCGCGCCGCGGCTGGCGCTCGACCCGAATGTCCGCGCCGTGGTCATCACCGGCGCGGGCGGCGCCTTCTGCGCTGGCGGCGACGTGAAGGGCTTCGTGGCGGACAAGG
>DAORNX010000233.1:0-444 GCA_035441225.1 Caulobacter sp. | reverse complement strand
AGCTACTTCCTCAGCAAGCTGGTCGGTTCCGCCAGGGCGCGGGAGCTCTATTTCACCGCCGATGTGATCACCGGCGCCGAGGCGGCGCGGCTGGGCGTGGTCAACCGCGCCGTGCCGGCCGCCGACCTGGCCCGCGAGGCCGCGGCTCTCGCCCGTCGCCTGGCCGATCTGCCGACGGTGGCCGTCGGCTACATGAAGAAGAACCTCGCCATCGCCGAGCATGGCACGCTGTCGGAGACCATGGACGCCGAGGCGATCCACATGGTCCGCACCATGATGACCGAGGACCACAAGGCCGCGTCCCTGGCCTTCGTCGAGAAGCGCCCGCCCGTGTTCCGCGGCCGATAACCAGACCTGCAATCAGCCCGGGGAGGGGCCGCGCCATGGATCTCAAGGACCGCATCATCGTCATCACCGGCGCCGCCAGCGGCATCGGCCGGGCCA
>DAORNX010000232.1:0-4530 GCA_035441225.1 Caulobacter sp. | reverse complement strand
CCGATGATGTTCTCGAAGCCGCTGATCACATCGCCCTGGGCGTCACCGCCAAAGGCCAGGTTGTTGAACAGCCGCACAAACACCCCCGCCGACGACCCGACGTAGCTGATGGTGTCCAGGCCGCTGCCGCCGGTCAGGGTGTCGCCGCCAGCCCCGCCATTGAGCACATTGGCTCCGGCATTGCCGGTCAGGATGTCGTTGTTCGACGAGCCGGTGATGTTCTCGATCTCCGAGATCACATCCCCCGCCGCATCCCCGCCTGACACCGTGTTGGTCAGCAGGTTGACCGTGACCGCCGCCGCCGATCCGACGTAGCTGATGGTGTCCAGGCCATCGCCGCCGGTCAGGGTGTCGCCGCCCGCCCCGCCGATCAGCGTATCGGCTCCGGCGAAGCCCATCAGAATGTCGTTGCCCGCCCCGCCATCCAGCACATTGATGTCGTTGCCGCCCCGCAGGTCGTCGTTGTTCGACGAGCCGATGATGTTCTCGAAGCCGCTGATCACATCGCCCTGGGCGTCACCGCCAAAGGTAAGGTTGTTGAACAGCCGCACAAACACCCCCGCCGACGACCCGACGTAGCTCACCGTGTCGATCCCGTCGCCCCCGGTCAGGGTGTCGCCGCCCGCCCCGCCGATCAGCGTATCGGCTCCGGCGAAGCCCATCAGAATGTCGTTGCCCGCCCCGCCATCCAGCACATTGATGTCGTTGCCGCCCCGCAGGTCGTCGTTGTTCGACGAGCCGATGATGTTCTCGAAGCCGCTGATCACATCGCCCTGGGCGTCTCCGCCAAAGGCCAGGTTGTTGAACAGCCGCACAAACACCGCCGCCGACGACCCGACGTAGCTCACCGTGTCGATCCCGTCGCCCCCGGTCAGGGTGTCGGCTCCGGCAAAGCCGATCAGCAAATCGTCTCCAGCCCCGCCGTCCAGAACATTGGCCCCGGTCGAGCCCCGCAGGTCGTCATTGTTCGACGAGCCGGTGATGTTTTCGAAGCCGCTGATCACATCGCCCTGGGCGTCACCGCCAAAGGCGGTGTTGTTGAACAGCCGTACGAACACCGCCTGTGACGAGCCGGCGTAGCTGATGGTATCCAGGCCATCACCGCCGATCAGGGTGTCGGCTCCGGCAAAGCCGATCAGCAAATCGTTTCCAGCCCCGCCGTCCAGAACATTGGCGCCCGTCGAGCCCCGCAGGTCGTCATTGTTCGACGAGCCGGTGATGTTCTCGAAGCCGCTGATCACATCGCCCTGGGCGTCCCCGCCAAAAGCGGTGTTGTTGAACAGCCGTACAGACACCCCCGCCGACGACCCGACGTAGCTGATGGTGTCGATCCCGTCGCCGCCGATCAGTGTGTCGCCGCCAAGACCGCCATCGAGCACGTTGGCCCCGGCGTTGCCGGTCAGGACGTCGTTGTTCGACGAGCCGGTGAGGTTCTCGAAGCCGCTGATCACATCGCCCTGGGCGTCACCGCCCGACACTATGTTGGTTAGCAGGTTGACTGTGACCGCCGTTGCCGACCCGACGTAGCTCAGCGTGTCGATGCCGTCGCCGCCGGTCAGGGTGTCGGCCCCGGCAAAGCCGATCAGCAAATCGTTTCCAGCCCCGCCGTCCAGAACATTGGCCCCGGTCGAGCCCCGCAGGTCGTCATTGTTCGACGAGCCGGTGATGTTTTCGAAGCCGCTGATCACATCGCCCTGGGCGTCACCGCCAAAGGCGGTGTTGTTGAACAGCCGCACGAACACCGCCGACGACGACCCGACGTAGCTCACCGTGTCGATGCCATCACCGCCGATCAGCGTGTCGGCCCCGGCAAAGCCGATCAGCAAATCGTTTCCAGCCCCGCCGTCCAGAACATTGGCCCCGGTCGAGCCCCGCAGGTCGTCATTGTTCGACGAGCCGGTGATGTTTTCGAAGCCGCTGATCACATCGCCCTGGGCGTCGCCGCCGAAGGCGGTGTTGTTGAACAGCCGCACATAGACCGCCAGGGCCGAGCCGACGTAGCTGATGGTGTCGATCCCGTCGCCGCCATTGAGCGAGTCGCCGCCCGCTCCGCCGATCAGGGTGTCATCGCCCGATCCGCTGCCGACCGAGGGCAGGTCGGCGACCGAAACCTGGACGTCATAGGTGTCGCCGGCGTCGATCGGGCCATTGGTCGTCGAGGTGGCGTAGTTGCCGATCTCGATATAGTAGGTCCCGCCCGTGGCGACCGTGTAGCTCAGGAATGAATCCAGGCTGGAGGCCGATCCGCTGGCCCCCTCGGTGGTCGCGCTGTCGTCATCGAACGCCAGAACGTTGCCGTTGCCATCGAGCAGGCGGATGAAGCTGTCGATCCCGACCGAGTGGTCGACGTCCAGGGTGATCACCGCGCCCGCGGTCAGGACGATCTTGTAGTAGTCCTTGTTGCCGTCGCCGGTTCCGCTGATGGTGACATGGGGCACGGTGGTCGCGTTGAGGATGTCGCCGTTGGCCGCCAGGCTGAACTCGCTGGTGATGTCGAGCGCCGTCGCCGTGCTGACATTGCCGAGGCCAGAGGCCTTGGTCACAACGCCGTCGCCGATGACCACCCCGGACGGGGCGGAGGCCTTGCCGTCGCCGTAGAGGGCGTCGTTGCCGGCTCCGCCGATCAGGGTGTCATTGCCGACGTTGCCGATCAGGGTGTCGGCGCCGTTGTTGCCCGTAAGGGTGTTGGCCGCCTGGTTGCCGATCAGGGTGTCGTCGCCGGTTCCGCCGTTCGCGTTCTCGATCAGCGAGCGGGTGTCGCCCTGGAACAGGCGGGCATTGGCGACGTTGCCGGCCGCGGGCGCGTTGCCGCCGCTGTAGGCCCGGTGGTTGGCCAGCTGGCTCGACGAGAAGGTCGAGAACTCGCCCGGCTCGAGATTGATGCTCAGGTTGGTGCTGTAGTTCGACAGGTCGTAGGTATCGACGCCGTTGCCGTCCCACAGGGTCGAGAGAATGATGTTGCCCGTCGGCGCGCCCTGGCCGACGCCATTGATCGACTGCTCGCCCGTGGTCGGGTTCCAGGTGTAGACCGTGTTGCCGCTCTGGGTGTTGAAGTTGGCCCCGTAGAGGTGTTGCAGCGCCGCGATCTCGTCCTGCATGTAGGTCTGCGGCTGGTTGAACCCGTCGCCCTGGAAGTCGATCGGGGCCCCGGGCGACGAACGGTAGGTCATCAGCGACCAGGACTGGCCATCGTGCTCCGACGGGAGCGCCACGGTGCCGTAGCGGGCGCCGCCGCCCGGAGGCGCGTCGAGATAACCGCCGCCGGCCAGGTCATAGGACGTGTAGTTGTCATGTCCGTGCTTCAGGCCCAGGGCGTGGCCGAGCTCGTGCATGATGGTCGCCTGGCCCCAGTTGCCCGGGGCGGGCGTGTCGTAGAACGGCTGGCCGGTCATGCCGAACCAGACATCGCCGGCCTGGGCGGAGCTGGACGGGAAGTTGGCGTAGGCGGAACCGACGCTGTCCAGGCCCGTCTGGCTCAGGCGGAAATCGGCATGGGTCGTGGCCGACTCGGTGACCTCGACGAAGGTCAGGTTGGTGTAGGCTGAAATCAGGCCGAACGCATACCGGGTCGCGGCCTGCTGGGCGGCGTTGAACACCACCAGTTCGGCTGGCTCGGCGCCGGCGCCGTAACCCTGGTCGGCATAGAAGTCGCCGCTGGTCGGGAAGCTGTAGGTCAGGGTCGTGGGGGTCCAGCGCGAGCCGATCAGCACCGCGTCGGTCTCCTGCACGCCGGTGAACTCGTAGCGCCCCAGGCCGGCGTTGTAGGTCTGGGTGATCAGTTCGGTGCGGCCGGCGCCGTTGGCGTTGTTGAGCTCCGGATGCAGCAGGTCCTGCAGCGGACGCATCTGGTCGAATTGCGGAATGACACCGGGCGAGGCCGCGGCCGAGGCGTCGGTCACGCCGGGAGCAGCGGCCTTGAACTGGGCGATGGGGTCCCCCGCGGGAAGGGGAATCCGGACATAGGCGTCGCCGGCGGGGCCGACGGGCGTATCGGCGCCCGAACTGGTCATGACGGCGACGAAGCGTTCGCTCACGGCCCCGGCCTGGCCGGGGCCGCGCTCACCGGCCCCGAAGGCGCGGTCATCGAGGCCGTTCCAGGTCCAGACTGACGACATCAGTTCGTTTTGCAGACGGTACATGGCCAGGCCCCTGCGGTCGTGGAAGGAATTTTGGGATAACAAAGGTCGATGTTAGGCGCGGAGCGTGACGGGGGCCAAGGCCTTTGTTCCGGACACGAGCATCACTTCCGCTTGAAGCGGAGGTCGACTACCAGACCCAGTCGTAGTCCGAGGGCGCGGCGAACAGGTGCAGCCGTTCAAAGCCCGGGCCGCCGAGGCCCAGACCAGGCTCGGCGTCGCCTTGCGCGTCCTGGATTGTCGCGGCGCTCCACAGGTCGACGCCGGCCCTGGAGTCAAGCGCCGGCATGGCGTCGACGGACGACAGCGCCGAGGCCGGCGCCGTCGGCGCGGCCGGCAGGGCGCCGGCGACGAAAGCGAAGTCGTCGGCGGCCAGCTGGCTTTCGAGCACCCC
>DAORNX010000231.1:0-4534 GCA_035441225.1 Caulobacter sp. | reverse complement strand
GACCGGCGACGCCGCCCGGCTGGCCCCGCCGGCGCGCGGCAAGGCGGCGGTCGTGGCGGTGACCGTCGATCCCGATGATGACCTGCTCGACGAACTGATGGCGACGCTGAAGCCTGATCTGGTTCAACTGCACGGCAAGGAGACGCCGGCGCGCGCCCGGGCGGTGGCCGCCCGCACGGGGGCCGGCGTGATCAAGGCCCTGCCGGTCTCGGAACCGGCCGACCTCGACGCCGGCCGTGTGTTCGAGACGGTGGTCGAGCATCTGATGTTCGACGCCAGGCCGCCGGCCGACGCTGCCATGCCCGGCGGCCTGGGGTCGCCCTTCGACTGGACGATTCTGGCTGGACGCCGGTTCGCCCGGCCCTACCTCCTCGCGGGCGGCCTCGATCCGTGGAATGTCCAGCAGGCCCTGCGGCTGTCGGACGCCCCGATCGTGGACGTTTCCTCTGGCGTGGAGCGCGGCCCGGGGATAAAGGACCCCGGCCTGATTTCGGCCTTTCTGGAGGCGGTGCGCCGCGCCTGAGTGTCTGACGCCGTGAACGCCCCTTCTTCGATGACGACTGGCAAGCCCAACGACTGGTCCGCCTTTCCGGACGCCCAGGGGCGCTTCGGCGACTACGGCGGCCGTTTTGTGCCCGAAACCCTGATGCCGCTCGTGCTCGAGCTGGAGAAGGCCTACGCCGCGGCAGACGCCGACCCGGACTTCCATGGCGAGCTCGATGGCTTCCTGAAGACCTATGTCGGCCGGCCGAACCCGCTGTATTTCGCCGAACGGCTGACCGCCCACATCGGCGGGGCGAAGATCTACTTCAAGCGCGAGGAGCTGAATCACACCGGCGCGCACAAGATCAACAACTGCATGGGCCAGATCCTGCTGGCCATGCGCATGGGCAAGACCCGCATCATCGCCGAGACCGGCGCGGGCCAGCACGGCGTGGCCAGCGCCACCGTCTGCGCCCGTTTCGGCCTGCCCTGCATCGTCTACATGGGCGCGGTCGACGTAGAGCGGCAGAAGCCCAATGTCTTCCGCATGAACCTGCTGGGCGCCGAGGTGCGGCCGGTCACCTCGGGCGCCGGCACACTCAAGGACGCCATGAACGAGGCCATGCGCGACTGGGTGACCAACGTCGAGGACACCTACTACATGATCGGCACGGCCGCCGGCCCGCACCCCTATCCGGCCATGGTCCGCGACTTCCAGTCGGTGATCGGCAAGGAAATCCGCGCGCAGATCCTCGAGGCCGAGGGCCGCCTGCCCGACGCCCTGGTCGCCTGCGTCGGCGGCGGGTCCAACGCCATCGGCACCTTCCATCCCTTCCTCGGCGACGAGGGGGTGAAGATTTTCGGCGTCGAGGCCTCGGGTCACGGCCTGGAGACCGACAAGCACGCCGCATCCCTGACCGGCGGCCGCCCCGGCGTCCTGCATGGCAACAAGACCTACCTGTTGCAGGACGACGACGGCCAGATCCTCGACGCCCACTCGATCAGCGCCGGCCTCGACTATCCGGGCATCGGCCCGGAGCACAGCTGGCTGCACGACGTCGGCCGGGCGCGCTACCTGACCTGCACCGATGACGAGGCCCTGGCGGCGTTCCAGCTCTGCGCCCAGCTGGAGGGGATCATCCCCGCCCTGGAGAGCGCCCACGCCATCGCCAAGCTGCCCGAGGTGGCGAAAGAGGTCGGCAAGGACGGGATCGTGGTCATGACCCTGTCGGGCCGGGGCGACAAGGACGTCAACACCGTCGCCGGCGCGCTGGGAATGTCGATTTGACCAACAGACTGACCCCGCGCTTCGCGGCTCTCGCCACGGAGGACCGCGCCGCCTTCGTCGCCTATGTCATGGCCGGCGATCCCGACGTGGCCACGTCGTTCGAGATCCTGTCGAGGTTGCCGGCCGCCGGCGCCGACATCATCGAGCTGGGCATGCCCTTCTCCGACCCGATGGCCGAGGGGCCGACGATCCAGCGCGCTGCGCAGCGGTCGCTGGCGGCGAAGACCAGGATGGCCGACGTGCTGGCCCTGGTCGCCCGCTTCCGCCAGCAGGACAACGCCACCCCGATCGTCCTGATGGGCTACCTCAACCCCGTGCTGTTCCACGGCTACGAGGCCTTTGCCGCCGATGCGGCCCGGGCCGGGGTGGACGGCATGATCATCGTCGACTGCCCGCCTGAGGAGGCCGATCCGCTGGCCGACGCCCTCGACGCGGTCGGGGTGTCGCTGATCCGGCTGGCCGCCCCGACCACCGACGACGTCCGCCTGCCGGCCGTGGTCCGGCGCACTTCGGGCTTTCTCTATTATGTATCCGTCGCCGGGGTGACCGGCGTGAAGGAGGCCGTCGCCGCCTCCGTCGCCGAGCCCGTGCGCCGGCTGCGCGCGGCGTCGGGACTGCCCGTGGCGGTCGGGTTCGGCATCCGCACCCCTGAGCGGGCGGCCGAAGTCGCCCGGGTGGCTGACGGCGTCGTCGTCGGATCGGCCCTGGTCGATGAAATCGAAGGCGCCCTGCTGGCCGGGTCGAACGAAAACGTGACTGAAAGAGTTCTTTCCAAGGCGGCGCAGCTGGCTAAGGCTGTACGCTTGGCGCGAGTCAGGGATGCTTGAAGCGATGGCGATGGCTGACCCCAAGAACGACAAACCGACCCGAGGCAACGCGCGCGAGCGCCAGGGCTGGCTCGCCCGGATCGCCCCTGGCGTCCGCGGCGCCTTCGTCAAGCGCGAGACGCCCGAGAACCTCTGGGTCAAATGCCCCGACACCGGGGAAATGATCTACCGCCCCGACCTGGAAGCCGCCTGGTGGGTGACCCCCGCCGGCCGGCATATGCGGATCGGCCCGGAACTGCGCTTCAAGTACACGTTCGACGACGGCGCCTACGAGGCCCTGCCGACGCCGGCCGTGCCCGAGGACCCGCTCCATTTCTCCGACGGCAAGCCCTACAAGGATCGCCTCGTGGCCGCCCGCAAGGCGACCGGCGAATCCGACGCCATGGCCATCGGCGCCGGCCGCATTGGCGGGACCCCCGCCGTGGTGCTGGTCCAGGACTTCGCCTTCATGGGCGGCTCGCTGGGCATGGCCGCGGGCGAGGCCTTCATCGCCGCCGCCCGCGCGGCGATCGCGCGCGAGGCCCCGCTGGTCGTCTACACCGCAGCGGGCGGGGCCCGGATGCAGGAGGGCACCCTGTCCCTGATGCAGATGGCCCGCACGACCCTGGCGATCCAGGAGCTCAAGCGCGCCCGGCTGCCCTACATCGTCGTGCTGACCGATCCGACGACGGGCGGCGTCACCGCCAGCTACGCCATGCTCGGCGACATCCACCTGGCCGAGCCGGGCGCCCTGATCGGCTTCGCCGGCCCGCGCGTGATCGAACAGACCATCCGCGAGACCCTGCCCCCCGGCTTCCAGCGCGCCGAATACCTGGTGGAAAAGGGCATGGTCGATCGCGTGGTCGCCCGCCACGAGCTACCGGTGGTGCTGGGCTCGATCCTCAAGACCCTGATGATGGGGCGGAACGGCCAGAAGGCGGCGTAGCAAATTTCCGCTCATTCCGGCGAAGGCCGGAACCCAGGCTTTTGCGAAGCCATGGTGCGGGCAGAACTGAACACAAACAAACCTGGGTCCCTGCCTTCGCCGGGGTGAGCGGATTTCGTGTCAGACCACCTTCGAGCCCATGACGCCGCGCTTGAGCGGCTTCGCCTGCTGCATCCCAAGCTGATCGACCTGTCGCTGGGGCGGATGCACCGCCTGTGCGCGGCGCTCGGCGATCCCCAGCGCAGGCTGCCGCCGGTGGTTCATGTCGCCGGCACCAACGGCAAGGGATCGACGGTCGCCGTCCTGCGCGCCATCGCCGAGGCGGCCGGCCTGCGCGTGCACGTCTTCACCTCGCCCCATCTGGTGCGGTTCGCCGAGCGCATCCGGCTGGCGGGGACCCTGATCACCGACGCCCATCTGGCCGAGGTGCTGGAACGGGTGGAACAGGCCAACGCCGGCGAGGCGATCACCTTCTTCGAGATCACCACGGCCGCCGCCTTCCAGGCCTTCTCCGAGGTCGAGGCCGATCTCTGCCTGCTGGAAGTGGGTCTCGGCGGATCCCTCGACGCGACCAACGTGCTCGAACGGCCGGCGGTCAGCGTGATCGCCCCGGTCGACCATGATCACCGCGAGTTCCTCGGCGACACCATCGCCGGCATCGCCGGCGAGAAGGCCGGCATCATCAAGCGTGGCGCGCCGGTGGTGGTCGGCCGGCAGTCGGAAGAGGCGTTCGCGGTGATCGAGGCCCGCGCCCTGGCGCTCGGCGCGCCCCTGCTGGCCATGGGCGTGGACTTCGACGCCTGGTCCGAACGCGCGCGGCTGGTGGTGCAGAGCCAGGAGCGGTTGCTGGACCTGCCCGCCCCGGCCCTCCACGGACCGCATCAGATCGACAACGCCGGCCTTGCGGTCATGGCCGCCCTGCAGCTGCGCGAGGCGCGCATCGACGAGGCGGCGATCGGGCGGGGCGTGGCCTCGGCGGTCTGGCCGGCCCGCTTCCAGCGCCTGGCGGTC
>DAORNX010000230.1:0-4569 GCA_035441225.1 Caulobacter sp. | reverse complement strand
GACCTGCAGCTGGATCCGCATGGCCTGGGCAAGGTCGATGTGGCCATCGAGATCGACCGCAATGGCAAGTTGACCGCCGCCCTGTCGTTCGACTCGCCGCAGGCCGCCGCCGACCTGCGCGGCCGGGCCGGCGAGCTGCGTCAGGCGCTCGAGCAGGCCGGATTCGATGTGTCGGAGAACAGCCTGACCTTCGACGCGGCCGGTCAGGGCGCGGGCTCCGGCGGTCGCGAGGCCGGACAGCAGCAAGACCGGGCCTGGAACGGCCGCGCCTTCCAGCGGGTCCAGAGCAGCCTCGACGACGCCGACCTGACGCTCGCGACGGTCCCCGCCAACCCCACGCGCCGGACCCGGTCCGGCGTCGATATCCGGATCTGAGGCAGGCCATGACCACCACGATCGATCCCACAGCCACGGCCGCGAACGCCTCGGTCAACGAAAAGCTGAGCAGCTCGCGCAATCGCCTCGCCGACAGCGAACAGACCTTCCTGGCCCTGCTGACCACCCAGCTGAAGAACCAGGATCCGCTGTCGCCGCTCGATTCCAACGAGTTCACCGCCCAGATCGTGCAGATGACCGGGGTCGAGCAGCAGCTCATGACCAACGACCTGCTGAAGATGCTGGTCGGCATGAGCGATGGCGGCCTGGCAGGATCGGTCGACCTGATCGGCAAGACGGTCACCGCCGCCAGCGACGAGGCCGTCATGACCGACGGCGCCGCCAGCTGGACCTACGACCTCGACCGCAACGCCTCGAGCGTGAAGTACGAGGTGCTGAACAGCCAGGGGACCACGGTCTGGAGCCGCACAGACGCCGCCGTCGCCGGGGGCGAACACACCCTCGACTGGGACGGCGTCACCACCGACGGCCAGAACCTGCCCGACGGCGGAACCTACACCCTCAGGGTCACCGCCACCGGCTCCGGCGGCGAGACGATCAACGCCACTCCCCGTCTGACCGGCGTCGCCACCGCCGTCCAGACCATCGACGGTCAGACCGTCGTCAGCATCGGCAAACTCAAAGTCCCCGTGTCTTCGATCACCGGCGTGCAGTCCACGACGTGATCCTGGCCAGCCACAAGGAAGGATAGCCTCCCATGAGCATCAACAGCGCCATGCTCGCCGGCGTGACCGGCCTGGTGTCGAACTCGTCCGCCCTCGCGGCGATTTCCGACAACATCGCCAACGTCAACACCGTCGGCTACAAGCGAAGCCAGGCCAATTTCCAGACCCTGGTGACCTCGCGCGCGGCCGGCGCCTCGTACGCGGCCGGGGGCGTCACCGCCCAGACCCGCCGCTTCATCACCACCCAGGGCCTGCCCACCCAGACCACCTCGGCGACCGACCTGTCGATCTCGGGGCAGGGCTTCTTCGTCGCCACCGAGAAGGCCGAGGACCTGCAGGCCAGCGATGTCCGCTCGTTCACCCGCGCCGGCTCGTTCCAGCTCGACAACCTGGGCTACCTGCGCAACGACGCCGGGCTGTACCTGCAGGGCTGGCTGGTCGATGACGAAGGGGTCATTACCACCGATCCGTCGGACATCACCCGGCTGAAGTCGATCAACGTCTCGTCGGTCGGCGGCGCGGCCGAACAGACCACGCGGGCCACGGTCAACGCCAACCTGCAGTCGAGCCAGGCGCTGTCGGCCGACGTCGCCTCCTACAACGCCGCGACCAATTCGATGGCGATGTACGACCCCGACGCCGGGACGGGGGTCCGCCCGGACTTCTCGATCCAGGTTCCGGTGTCCGACTCCAAGGGCGGCAAGCGGACGGTCCAGGTCGACTTCCTCAAGAGCGCCAATCCCAACGAATGGTACGCCGAAGTGCGGGCCGTCCCGGCCAGCGACGTCGAAACCGGAACCGGCCTGACCAACGGTCAGCTGGCCACCGGCCTGGTGGTGTTCACCCCCGATGGCCGACTCGACAGCACGGCCACCACCCTCTTCCCGGACCCGGCCAACCCGATCCTGACCTTCGGCGCCTCGGCCGACGCCGCGCCCGGCGCGGGCGACTTCAAATGGGCCGGCAGCCTTGGCGTCGGCGCCCAGGAGATCCGCCTCGATCTCGGCGGCGCGGCGGGCGGCCTGACCCAGTTCGACAGCCAGTCGCTGGTCCAGTCCGTGGCCACCAACGGCACCGCCTTCGGCAACCTGACCAACATCGAGATCGACGAACAGGGCTTCGTCACCGCCATCTTCGACAACGGCATCTCGCGCCAGATCGCCCAGGTGGCCATCGCCACCTTCCCCAACGCCGACGGCCTGATCCCGGTCAGCGGCAACGCCTACCGGGTCAGCCAGCAGAGCGGAACCTACAACTTCAAGACCCCCGGCAGCGGCGGGGCGGGCTTCATCTCGCCGTCGACGCTTGAAGCCTCGACCGTCGACCTCTCCAGCGAGTTCACGGGCCTGATCACCACGCAACGGGCCTACTCCGCCTCGTCAAAGATCATCACCACGGCCGATCAGATGCTGGAAGAGCTGCTGAACATCAAGCGTTAGACTTGAAGTTTAGCTTGTTTTAATTCGAGTGTTTCAGGATGAAACACCGAAATTAACTTGGGAGCGATAGTGGTTACCCGCGTTTTTACTATCGCGATTCACGCGCCGTTATCGCCGCTGGCGTACGGTTCTCCTCAACAGTGATGGTGAGAGAGGCCTAGAGCCATGCTTCAACAGCAGCGCGTGAACAACAGGGGCGAAAAGTACGTGATCGGTCCGACCGGTGCGCCGCTGACGCTGTCCGACCTGCCACCGGCCAACACCGAGCGTTGGGTGATCCGACGCAAGGCGGAGGTCGTGGCGGCGGTGCGCGGGGGCTTGCTCAGCCTCGATGAGGCCTGTGATCGCTACAGGCTGACCAACGAGGAATTCCTGACCTGGCAGAAGTCCATCGACCGCCATGGCCTCGCCGGCCTGCGGACGACCCGACTGCAACAGTATCGCTGAGCCCTTCCTCCCCCCCTTCCAGAATGGCTCGCGTAAAGGCGGCCGCGTCCAGACCGGGCGCGGCCGTCGTCGTTCAGGGGCGGCGGCGCGGACCTTAAGGCCCCGTTTACCACGCACCCGGTAATTCCTGCCTAGCGGTCCGGTCCTGTCGGCGCCGTTGGTCCAATGCGTTGGGGGCAGGCTCGGTTGGAACAGTTCATGAGCGCCTTGCGTGGGTTCGGCCTCGGCCGTCTCGCGGCGCTGGCCGGCATCGGGGTCGGGCTTGCCGCCGCCCTCGTGGCCCTGACAATGAACATCGGGACGCAGCCCAAGGCGCTGCTCTATTCAAACCTCGATCTCAAGGAAGCCTCGGCCGTCGTCCAGGCGCTTGAGCAGGCCGGCGTGAAGTACGAGGCCCAGGGGGACGGCTCGACCATCCTGGTGCCGCGCGACCAGGTCGCCTCGACCCGGCTGATGATCGCCAGCAAGGGCCTCGTGAGCTCGGGCTCGATCGGCTACGAAATCTTCGACCAGGGCGCGACCCTCGGACAGACCGACTTCGTCCAGCAGCTGAACCGCCAGCGGGCGCTTGAGGGCGAGCTGGCGCGGACCATCCACAGCCTCGACGGCGTGACCTCGGTCCGGGTGCACCTGAACCTGCCGCGCCGGCAGCTCTTCGAGGAGGAGGCCCAGCCGGCCTCGGCCTCGGTGACGATCGGCATCGGCGGCCGCAAGCCGTCCGAGGACCAGGTCCAGGCGGTCCAGAATCTCGTCGCCGGGGCCGTGCCGGGCCTCAAGGCCGAGCAGGTCGCGGTGATCGACCAGCATGGCAAGACGCTGTCCGCCGGCGGCGACGGCTCGATGGCCGGCAAGATGGCCGACGACCGCAAGAGCGAGGTCGAGCGCCGCCTCGCTGCCCGCATCAAGGAACTGGTCGAGGGCGTCGTCGGCCCGGGCCGCGCGCGCGTCGAGGTCACCGCCGACATCGACATGGCCCGCGTCACCGAGCAGAAGGAAACGTTCGATCCCGACGGCCAGGTCGTCCGCTCCGAACAGACCGGCGAGGAGCAGGCCTCCGAGAACGAGCCCGACTCGGCCAACACAGTCTCGGCCGCGGGCAACATCCCGGGCGCGGCGGGGGGGGCCGCGGGCGGCCTGACGTCGTCCCGCACGGGCCGGACCGATTCCACAACCAACTACGAGATCAGCAAGACCACCACCACCGAGGTGCGCGAGCCGGGCACGGTCAAGAAGATCTCGGTCGCCGTCGCCGTCGATGGCGTCACCGCCGTCGGCAAGGACGGCAAGCCCGGCGCCTACACGCCGCGCTCCGAGGCCGAGATGCAACGCCTCGACGAGCTGGTGAAGGCCGCCGTCGGCTTCGACTCCGAACGCGGCGACACCGTGCGGGTGACCAATGTCCGCTTCGCCCGCGAGGCGATGGACCTGGACGGCGTCACGGCCAAGGGCGGCCTGCTGAGCGGCTTCGACAAGAACGACATCATGCGGGCGGCCGAGCTGGGCGTCCTGGCCATCCTCGGCATCCTGCTGACGCTGTTCGGAGTGCGGCCGTTGCTCAAGGGCCTGACCAACGGCGGCGGCCAGCGTCTGCCGGCCCTGGCCGGGGCCGCCGGCGGCGGCGC
>DAORNX010000229.1:4370-4588 GCA_035441225.1 Caulobacter sp. | reverse complement strand
TCCATCCCCGCCGCCGCAAGGTCGCTGGCCGTGCGCCCTCCCCGTGCGGCGGGGATGACGCGAGTATGGGGGCAGGTTCACGGGGTGATGGACAGATTGTTTTGTCCGGTCGGACATCGGCGACAGATGCGGGGAAATTCAGGCAGTTGGATAGCGGGAAATCAATAAGGCCCTCGGACATCCTCTCCCGGAGGGAGAGGGGGACCATGCGGAGCAGG
>DAORNX010000229.1:0-4327 GCA_035441225.1 Caulobacter sp. | reverse complement strand
ATCGGGAAGAACGCGTCAAACAGCGGCTCCTCCCTCTCCGACCCGGCTCCGCCGGGCCACCTCCCCCTGGGGGAGAGGAAGAGCCAAGAGCGGACTTCAGGCAATTGCCGCGCACAGGAGCGCCGGCGCCTCCACCGCGCTCCGCGTGGTCCCCCTCCCCGCCACGCGGGGAGGAACGCCGCTACTTCGGCCGGAACCGCTTGCTGGTCGGGAAGCCGCGCGGGGCCAGCTTGCCGGCGGCGCTGCGACGGCCTTCCCAGTCCTTCCATTCGGGCCAGTCGCGGGTGCGGCCGGCCGCGTCGGTCCAGGCCGCCCCTGTCGCCGCGGCGAACACCAGGGCGTCGCGCAGCCCGCCCTCGCGATAGCTCTGCAGCTTGACGCCCTTGCCGCGCGGCATCTCCGGCAGTTCGTCGAGCGGAAAGACGAGGATCTTGCCGTTGTCGCCGATCACCGCCAGACGGTCGCCGGCCGCTTCCAGCGACACCAGCGCCTCGCCGTTGAGCACCTGCTTGCCCGCCTTGCGGAAGGCCAGCGCCTCCTCCTCGGGCAGGATGAAGCCGTAGCCGGCCTTGCTGGCCAGCACGCGCTTGCGGCCCGGCCGGTGCGGGAAGACGTCGATGATCTTCACCCGGTCGTCGATGTCGACCATCAGCCGCAGCGGCTCGCCGTGGCCGCGGGCGCCAGGCAGCTTGCTGCAATCGAGGGTGAAGAACCGGCCATCGGACGCGAAGATCAGCAGCTTGTCCGTTGTTTCCGCTGGAACAATGAAGCCCAGCTTGTCGCCTTCCTTGAACTTCAGTTCGGATGGATCCTCGATGCGGCCCTTGGCGGCGCGGATCCAGCCCTTGTCCGACAGGATGACGGTGATCGGTTCGCGCACCACGAAGGCCTCGACCGAGGCCTCGATCGACACCGCCGGCGCCTCCGCGAGCTCGGAGCGGCGCCGGCCGACCGTGGTGTCGGGGCCGAGCACCTTGCGGACGTCCTTGAGCCCCTCGCCGACCAGCTTCCACTGCAGCTTCTCATCGGCCAGCATGGCGACGATGCCGTCGCGCTCCTCGGCCAGCTCGGCATGCTCGCGGCGCAGCTCCATCTCTTCCAGTTTCGCCAGCTGGCGCAGGCGGGTGTTGAGGATGGCGTCGGCCTGGATGTCGGTCAGGGCGAAGGCGGCGATCAGCTTCTGCTTCGGCTCGTCCTCGTAGCGGACGATGCGGATCACCTCGTCGAGATTGAGGAAGGCGATCAAGAGGCCGTCGAGAACGTGGAGCCGGGCCTCGATCTTGCCCAGCCGGAAGCGCGCCCGGCGCACCAGCACCTCGCGGCGGTGGGCGAGGAAGGCCAGCAGCGCCTGCTTCAGGCCCATGACGCCGGGCGTGCCCCGGGCGTCGAGCACATTCATGTTGACCGGGAAACGAGTCTCGAGGTCCGAGAGCCGGAACAGGCTCTCCATCAGGACCTCGGGCTCGACGTTGCGGCTCTTCGGCTCGAGCACCAGGCGGATATCCTCGGCGCTTTCGTCGCGCACGTCGCCGAGCAGCGGGGCCTTCTTGCTTTCGATCAGGTCGGCCAGGGCCTCGATCAGCTCGGCCTTCTTGACCTGGTAGGGGATCTCGGTGACGACGATCTGCCAGCCGCCACGGGCCTGGTCTTCCCTTTCCCAGCGCGCGCGCACCCGCACGCCACCGCGGCCGGTCTCGTAGGTCTCCAGCAGCGAGGCCGCCGGCTCGACGATTACGCCGCCGGTCGGGAAATCGGGGCCCAGCACGTGGCCCATCAGGTCCTGCGTGGTCGCCTCGGGCCGCTTGAGCAACAGCAGGCAGGCGTCGATCAGCTCGGCGGCGTTGTGCGGCGGGATCGAGGTGGCCATGCCCACGGCGATGCCCGAGCTGCCGTTGGCCAGCAGGTTGGGAAAGCCCGAGGGCAGAACGACCGGCTCCTCGTCCTGTCCGTCGTAGGTCGGCCTGAAGTCGACCGCGTCCTCGTCGATTCCGTCCAGCAGCAGCATGGCCGCCGGCGTCATCTTGCACTCGGTGTAGCGCATGGCCGCGGCGTTATCGCCGTCGATGTTGCCGAAGTTCCCCTGGCCGTCGACCAGCTGGTAGCGCTGGGCGAAGTCCTGGGCCAGACGAACCAGGGCGTCATAGATCGACTGGTCGCCGTGCGGGTGGAAGTTGCCCATCACCTCCCCGACCACCTTGGCGCATTTGCGCGCCGCGGCCTCGGGGCTCAGCCGCATGTTGCTCATGGCGTACATCAGCCGCCGGTGCACGGGCTTGAGCCCGTCGCGCACGTCGGGCAGCGCCCGCGAGCTGATGGTCGACAGGGCGTAGGCCAGATAGCGCCGCGACAGCGCCTCGGTCAGCGGCTCTTCAAGAATGCGGTCGCCGTCACCGGGCGGGGGTGTGTGGAGGGTCATGCTCGAATCGGAAACTCAGGTGGTTCTGATGTTTAGCGTGGCGGCGGGGGCGTTGTCGCCGCGTCGATTGCTTCCTTCTCCCGCAGGGAGAAGGTGGCCTGCGGAGCAGGTCGGATGAGGGTTTACGGCGCCGGCCGGGCCAAACCGTAGCCCCTCACCCTCCCATCCCTCTCCCGCCGGGAGAGGGGTAAGTCTACGGCTCGAAATGCCCCACATCCCCGAACGGGTCGTCCAGACTGAACTGCGGTTTGGTGAACCACGCCGGCCCGTCGGCGGTCATGTGGAAGTGGTCCTCCAGCCGCACGCCGAAGGCGCCCGGCACGACGATCATCGGCTCGTTGGAGAAGCACATGCC
This sequence comes from Caulobacter sp., assembly GCA_035441225.1. Taxonomy (GTDB): domain Bacteria; phylum Pseudomonadota; class Alphaproteobacteria; order Caulobacterales; family Caulobacteraceae; genus Caulobacter. The sequence continues at coordinate 1,556 of DAORNX010000229.1, read as the reverse complement.
GACCTCCAGCGGCGTCGCGTCGCCGCGCACGAGGTTGGGCGACTCGTGGATGTCCAGGCCGATGCCGTGGCCCGTCCGGTGCGGCGTGCCGGGCAGCTTGTAGTCGGGGCCCAGCCCGTGTCGAACGAGGACGGCGCGGGCGGCGTCGTCGACATTCTCGCAGGGCCGGCCGAGGGTGGCGGCGGCGAAGGCGGCGGCCTGGGCTTCCTTCTCGATGTCCCAGATGCGCCGCACGCGCGGCGTCGCCTCGCCGAACACGTAGGAGCGGGTGATGTCGCTGTTGTAGCCGTCGAGCGTCGTGCCGGTGTCGATCAGCACCATGTCACCCGGGGCCAGCGCCCGGTCGGTCTCCCCGCCGTGCGGCAGGGCGGTGTCCTCGCCGAACGAGACGATGCAGAAGCTGGACCCGGTCCCGCCGTTGAGGGCGCGGTGCTGCTGGTCGATGTAGCGGGTCACCTCCGACGCCCGCACGCCCGGCGTCAGACTCGCCCAGGCGCGGCGGTGAACCTCGATGGTGATGGCCTTGGCCCGTTGCATCAGGGCGATCTCGGCCGGCGACTTGCTGCGGCGCAGGCGATGAATCAACGGCCCGGCGTCGGCCAGCCGCTCATCACCGAGAACCTTGCGCAGGCCAAGGAACATGAACAGGGCGATCTGGTCGTCGACGGCCAGCCGTCCGGCGGGACCGAGGCGGTCGGCGACGAGTGCGTAGGGATTTTCGTGCTCCTCCCAGGTGATGATCTCGCCCGGGACGCCGACGATGCCGGCGACCTTCTCGCGCTCGAAGGCCGGGCAGACGTACTCGAGGCGGCCGTCGAGGTGGACGATGGCGCCGCACAGCCGCTCCGAGGCGTGCCAGACCAGGCCGGTGAAGTACCGCAGGCTGGCTGTGGCCCCCAGCAGCACGGCCTGGACCCCGGCGGCGTCCATCAGGGTGCGCAGGGCGGCGAGACGGGTCTGGCGCTCGGCCAGGGCGATCGGGGCGGGACTTGGCATGGCGGGGACTCCTTGGCGGGCAGTCTAGCGGCATCTCTCACCGATTGTCCCCGCGAAGGCGGGGACCGGCGGACTCGCTACAGCATGCCCGCGTCGGCCAGCCGCTCGAGCAGCCAGACACGGGCCGGCGGCAAGGGGCGGTTGAGCGGGCCGAACACGAACTGGGCGAGGAAATGGCCGGTCAGGTCGAACCCGGCGCGGATATCACCCTCGGCCAGGCCGCCTTGCGAGCCGAGCAGGAAGCCCGGCAGCGGCAGCAGACGGTCGGCGTAGGGTTCGCCCGCGGCGCGGCTGACGGCCCGCCCCGTGCGCGGACTGACCCAGACCAGATCGTCAGTTGCGCCGGTCGAGGCGCATCTGCTGAGATCGAGGCCGAAGCCCAGCTCCTGCAGCAGGCCGGCTTCGAAGCGCACGAACACGGCCGGCCAGATGTCGGAGATCGCGAAGGCGCCGGAAAGGGCGTCGAACGCGTGGTAGGCCCCCGGATGCGGCTCGCGCTCGGGCAGGGCCCCGGCGGCCACGGCGGCGGCGGCGGCGAGGCCCACCAGCGCCAGCGGGTC
>DAORNX010000228.1:4288-4601 GCA_035441225.1 Caulobacter sp. | reverse complement strand
CTGGTCACCGGCGACGTCACCCTGCTCAGCGCGCCCGACGGATCATTGCTGGCGGTCGGCTGGGCCTGCGCGACGGTCGCCGGTGTCGTCGGCCTGCGCCGCGCCAGGGCGCCGCTGCGGCTGCGCGACATGCTCTTCCTGCCACTCTACTGGCCGCTCCAGTCGCTGGCGGCGGCCCATGCGGTGACGCAGTTGCTCCATCGTCCGTTTCACTGGGACAAGACCCCGCACGCGGCCCGCACTGGACAGGGCGCCGCCCGAGCCGGTATCGCCCGGGGATGACCGGCCCGACCATCGCCGAAACGCCCGCGTT
>DAORNX010000228.1:0-4244 GCA_035441225.1 Caulobacter sp. | reverse complement strand
GTCGACAGCGGCGGCGGCCGCAAGCTCGAGCGCTACGGCCCCTATCACGTGGTCCGGCCCGAGCCGCAGTGCCTGTGGACCCCGCGCCTGCCCGCCGCCCGCTGGGAAGCCGCCGACGCGGTGTTCGACCCGACCGACGAGGACGAAGCCGGCCGCTGGCGGTTCAAGGGGCCGCCGGTCGACAGCTGGGAGCTCGGCTGGGGCGATGTGAAGTTTCTCGGCCGTTTCACCAACTTCCGCCACCTGGCCTTTTTCCCCGAGCAGGCGGCCAACTGGGCCTGGCTCGACCAGCGCCAGCGCGCCGCCGGCCGGCCGCTGAAGATGCTCAACCTGTTCGGCTACACCGGCGTCGCCAGTCTGGTCGCGGCGGCGGCCGGCGCCCAGGTCACCCACGTCGACGCCAGCAAGCAGTCGGTACAGCGGGCGCGCGAGAACGCCGCCCTGTCCGGCATCGAGACCGTGCGCTGGATCGTCGAGGACGCCCGCCGCTTCGTCCAGCGCGAGGATCGCCGGGGCAACCGCTACGACGGGATCATTCTCGATCCGCCCAAGTTCGGGCGCGGGCCCGACGGCGAGGTCTGGCGACTGTTCGAGGACCTGCCGGAGATGGTCCGGCTGTGCGCGGGCCTCCTCTCGGACGACGCCTCGTTCCTGATCCTGAACGCCTACGCCGCGCGCATCTCGGGGGCCTCGATGGCCGGGCTGGTGGCCGAAGCGACAGCCAATCGCGCCGGCCGCATCGACTGGGGCGAGCTGGCGCTGGTCGAGACGGCCGGCGACCGGCAGGTGGGCCTCTCCTTCTTCGCCCGGTGGTCGGCATGAGCCGGGTCGTCACCTCCCACACCAACCCGACGGTCAAGGCGGTCCGGGCGCTGCATATGCGCAAGGCCCGCGAGGAGACCGGCCGGTTCCTCGCCGAAGGCCTCAAGATCGTCACCGAGGCGATCGCGCTGGGCTTCGCGCCGAAGATCCTGATGTTCGGCCAGGACGGCGGCGACCACCCGCTGCTGGTCAAGGCCATCGGCGCGACCGGCATGGCCGGCGGCGACGTCATCGAGGTCAACCGCGAAATTCTCGAGAAGGTCGCCCGACGGGACAATCCCCAGTCCGTCCTGGCGGTGTTCGAGCAGAAGTACACCCCCGTCGGGTCGCTGGAACCGCGATCGGCGGGCGTCTGGGTCGCGCTGCACAGGGTCCGCGATCCCGGCAACCTTGGAACCATCATCCGCACGGCCGACGCGGCCGGCTGCGGCGGGGTGATCCTGGTTGGCGAGTGCTGCGATCCCTGGTCGGTCGAGGCGGTGCGCGCGACCATGGGCTCGATCTTCGCCGTGCCGATCGTGAAGATGACCGAGGCCGAGTTCATCGCCTGGCGCGGCGGCTGGCCCGGCTCGGTGGTCGGCACCCTGCTGACCGCGACGGTCGACCACCGCGCGGCCGACTACCAGCGGCCGACGCTGATCCTGATGGGCAACGAACAGGCCGGCCTGACGCCGGAGCTGGCGGCGCTGTGCGACGTCAACGTCAAGATCCCCATGCGCGGCCGAGCCGACAGCCTGAACCTGGCGGTGGCGACCGGTATCATGATCTACGCGGCGGGGGACTGAAGCCTCACGCCGCGTAGACCTGCCGGCCGCCGACCCAGGTCTCCAGCACCCGCACCGAGCCGACCTCCTCCGGAGGAATGGCGAGGGGATCGCGGTCCAGCACGACGAAGTCCGCGAACTTGCCGACCTCCAGTGTGCCGATCTCGTGTTCCGAATGGCACTGCCAGGCCGCGTCGCGGGTGAGGGCGATGAGCGCCTGTTCGACGCTGACCCGCTCGGCCGGATTCAACACGCCGCCCGGCTCGCGCCACAGGGTCCGGTTCACCGCGTTGTCGATCAGCCTGATGGGTCCCATCTCGGTGACCGTGTCGTCGGAGTGGACCGTCCAGCGGATCCCGGCCCGGCCGCAGGAGCCGGCGCGGCACAGCAGGTTGGCCTTGTCCGGCCCGAAGATCTCGTCGCGGAATGCCTGGCCCCAGTAGTGGACGTGACCGATCAGGAAGCTGGGGCTGACGCCCAGGTCGGCGATGCGGGCAATCTGCTCATCGTGCAGCACCGAACAATGCTCGATGCGGAAACGCAGCTCCCGCGAAGCCCCGGCGGCGTAGGCGGCGTCAAAGGCGTCCAGCGCCCGGTCGATGGCCAGGTCGCCATTGGCGTGGACCGTGACCTGCCAGCCCTGCAGGGCGCGTTTGACGACGATTTCGCGCAGGGCGTCGGGCTCGACGTAGGCGATGCCGGTTCCCCCGACGCCGTCGAAGTAGGGCTCGCGCTGCAGCCCCGTGCGGCCCTGGTTGGACCCGTCGGAAACGATCTTCCAGCCGGTGGCGCGGGCCATGGCGTCGCCTTCCCCCGGCCGGCAACCCTGTTCGTCCCAGGTCTCGTGGCCGCCCTGGATCAATGAGTAGCGCAGGCGGGTCGTCATGTGGCCCGAGGCGGCGAAGGCGTGGAAGGCGGCCATTTCCCGTCGCCCCTGAAAGCCCCCGGAGGCCTGGTCGCAAAAGGTCGTCACCCCGACCTGGTTGGCCTTGGCGCAGACGCGCAGGCAAGCCTCGGGCACGTCATCGACCACCATGGCCGTCATGTTGTGGCCCAATACGCTGAAAATCGTCGCCTGGCCCTGCAGCACCCCGTTCGGACGGCCGTCGAGGTCGCGGCCATAGGCCGCGCCCGGCGGATCGGCCGTTGCGGCCGTGATGCCGGCGATCTCCAGAGCGCGACTGTTGCAGTAGCCGATGTGCAGGGAAGCGTTGAACAGGAACACCGGCCGGTCAGGCGCGACCTGGTCGAGGGTGTGACGCGTGATCCGTTCGGCGCCCGCCTGCAGGGACGGATCGAACTGGCGCGCGACAAGCCAGTCCCCCGCCGGCGCCGCGGCCGACAGCGCGCCGATCCGGTCGATCACCGCCTCGGCGTCGACGCAGACGGTGGGGCCGACGTCGGGATAGCGGCCGAGGATGGCGATCGGGAAGAAGTGCATGTGGGGCTCGATGAACCCCGGCAGGACCGTTCGACCGCCGCAGTCGAGGATCGTCGCCTCCTCTCCGGCCTGCGCCATGACGTCGGCGCGCGCGCCCACGGCGACGATCCGCCCGTCGCGGTGCGCCAGGGCCTCGGCGGTTGAAAAGGCGCTGTCGATGGTCAGGATCCTCGCGTTGACCAGCACCTGCGTCCCCGCGGGAGTCTCGCGCGCGGGGCCCCGTCGGTTCCAGACGCCTTCGCCGCCCGCCGCGGCCATGAAGGGCAGCGACAGCTGGCCAAGGTCCCTGAGGATGGGCGCGCAACAGGGACAGCCATGCAGACGTGGATCCCGGACCTGAAAGGGTCGATACGACAGGCCGCGCGAGCCCGGCGACCGCTCCCTCACACCACTGTCCACCAGATCCTCCCGATCGAACGGGCGCACCATGGCCACGAGCGGCGACCGGCGCCAGCGCCGCGTGCACCCAGATCAGGTTCCGCAGTGACAGGAGACAGGGACCGAGGGGCGGTGTCCCCTATGTCCCCCTCAGCTTGGCGCGGGTGACCGGCGCCGCCGCGGCCGGGTCCTCGGGCCAGACATGTTTGGGATAGCGACCGCGCATGTCCTTGCGGACATCGGACCAGGACCCCTTCCAGAAGCCGGGAATATCCTTCGTCGTCTGGATCGGCTTGTGACCGGGCGACAGCAGGCTGAAGGTCAGCGGCGTTCCGGCGACCGTCGGATGCGCCGACAGGCCGTAGAGCTCGCCGACCCGGACCTCGACCTTCGGCCCGCCCTCGGCGGCGTAGTCGATCGCGAAGCTGTTGCCGGTCGGGGCGGTGAAGCGCAGCGGCGTCTCGGCGTCGAGGCGACGCTGGACATCCCAGGGGACCAGGCCGCGGATGGCGTCGGCGACCTGGCCGGCCGATAGCGTGGCCAGGCTGGTCCTTCCCTTGAGCAACGGAGCGAGCCAGTCCTCCAGTCCGGCGATCAGCGCCGTGTCGGTCAGAGGCTCGCCGAGGAAGGCCAGCCGCGCGCGGAGGATTGCGGCGGCGTCCATCGGCAGGATGGCGAGGCCCTTGCGGCGCACCTCGTCGAGCAGGGCCCGGGCGATCATGTCCGGGTCGGGCCTGTCGATCCGCCGATCTTCGACGGTCAATCGGTCGAGCTTCAACAGCCGACGCCCGCGCACCTTGCCGTCGGCCTCGACCTCCAGCCGGTCCTCGGCGACGAGC